>PLST01000377.1 GCA_003164255.1 Acidobacteriaceae bacterium
AAGAGCTCGTTCGCGGTGTCTTCAATGTCGACCTGGGCGTGACCGTATTCGCGCTTGGGAGCAGACAGGACTTTGCCGCCGAGATGATGAACGATGAAATGGAGTCCGTAACAGATGCCGAGGATTGGGACGCCGAGGGCGAGCAGCGTGGGGTCGGCATTGGGAGCATCGGTGTCGTAGACCGAGGAGGGTCCGCCGGAGAGGATGAGGCCGATGGGCTTGAGGGCGCGGACTTCGGCAATGGGCGCCGTACAGGGGAGCACGACACAGAAGACGTTCTGCTCGCGGATGCGGCGGGCAATGAGCTGGGTATACTGCGAGCCGAAGTCGAGGATGACAATTGTCTGGGTGTCCACGATTCAGTTTTGCAGGGGGCGGGGCGGGATGTAAAGAAATGCGGGTGCTGGAGCGGGATGGGTTGAGGAAAAGTGGACACCGACGCGCGTTAGTTCAGGCGGCGCGCACGCGCTCAACGGAGAGGCGGAATCCCATGGCTTTTAGAATTGCCGTGAGACTGCTCAGGGCAGGATTTCCCTCTTCAGAGAGAGTTCGATAAAGCTGCGTTGGGTTCAGGTTGGCTTTTTCTGCGACGGTTTGCACGCCGCCGAAGGCTTTGGCCATCTGACGCAAAGCGATCAATAGCTCGGCTTGCTCGCCGTCTTCGAGGATGCTGTTCAACAGTTCCAGCGCGTAGGCGGGGTCTTGGCGAAACGTTTCGGCCATGGCTTCATCGTGCGTTCTGTCTCTCATTGCTCAGCCCTCCTTTGCCAGTCTTTCCATTCTTCACAAGCGCGGTTAATATCCGTTGTCTGAGTCCCTTTATCGCCGCCTGAGAGCAGAAGGACTACCTTGCTTCCGGCAATCGCGTAATAGACACGATAACCGGGTCCGAAATCGATTCGCAGTTCCCAAACACCGTCGCGGCAGAACTTGTGATCGCCGAAGTTGCCCAACTCAATTCGGTTGATGCGGCGATCAATGGCAATTCTCGCTTTTGTGTCGCGCAAGCTAAGCTGCCACTCCAGAAAAATGTCTTTACCTTCTGGAGTGAGGTAATGACTGATCTCGAACACGGACCATTATCGTTTATAAACGAGAATTGCGCAAGAGGAATGTCGGCGCTCAAGGAGGACTTGGCTCAGGGCATCTACGGCAGGTTGCGGGCTTCGGCTTCGGGGTTCCAGTGGTCGGGGCCGGCGAGGAAGATTCTGGGCATGTATTGGCGGGACTGGGCGGCGGTGAGCTGGTGGGACCAGGGGACGCGGGCTTTGGGGTTGGTCCCGGGGCCGGTGCATTGGTACTCGGCGTAATACGCCTGCGGCTGGCCGGGGGCGTTGCCCCAGGCATTCCATCCGTGGGGAACGATGTCGGCGGGCAGCCAAGTGTGGATGTAAACGACGCGGGCGAAGGGACGCCAGGGGCGGCCGAGGCTGATGGTGTTTTGCGGGGAGACGTTGACACTGGTTCCGGCGGGGACGGGGACATCTTCAATGCCGCTTGTGACCTTGCTGTTGAGGATGACATAGCCGGTGGATTGGCGGGGATCGGTGCGGGACTGGGCGGTGAGATAGCCGCGGCCGTTCGAGTGAATCTCAGAGTGGTCAAAGACGGCGGCGGCGTTTCCGAAGATGAAGTCGACGCCGCCCTCGATGTAGGAGTCGATGTAGTACTGGCGGCCGTAGTCGGCGAAGAGCGTGTCCTGATGGCCAAGGAATCGGCAGTTTTTGAAGATGGCGCGATCGGCGCGGACGGCGGCGGCGACGGCCTGTCCGGTGTTGCCGGCGGTGTTCTCAAAGGTGAGGTTGTCGGCTTCGAATCCTGCGCCGTTGATCTCCACCGTCTCAGTGAAGAAGGTGCCTCCTGCCTGTTTGGCGTTGAGGCTGTTGGTAATGACGACGTCAGAGGGGGATTTGCCCATGCCCACCAGAGTGATGTTGGTGTGGTTCTGGGTGACGATGACGCGCTCGTGATAGAGGCCCGGGGCAATCTCGATGTAGACGCGACCGGGGCGGCCGTTGGGGCTCTTGCCGGCGAAGGGATGGTGGTCCATGGCCATCTGAATGGTGGGAAATTCGTTGGTGGCTTCGATGCCGGTTTTTACATCGGGCGAGACGCGGACATGGACGTCCTGAGCGCGGGATGAAAGAGCAAGCGTGAGCAGAATCACTGTGGCAAGCAAACGAGCGAGCATACTCTCCATTTTGCTCCCTGGGGCCGCTGCTCACAGAGGCGGTTTGGCGGGCGCATGAGACGCTGCGGATTAGAGACGATATCCGCTGGTAACCAAAACGTAAGTTACCTTTTTGACGAAAGCCGGAACTGACTGACCAGTATGGATTACACAGTAAGGCGGATTGCCGGTTGAGGCGAAACGCAACATTCTTGCTTCAGGGCGTGTTGATACCGGCAGAACAACGGGGGAACGGTATGAATGCGTCCGACGAATTCGACTTGGAGGCCGGGAAGATGAATGCAGGGACCGAAGCGTTCGGCGACAACATGCTGGAAACCAGGGCAAGCGGCAGGTCGATTGTCGAGGATGCGGCCGGAGCCGCATTGGATTACAACGAGCAGGTGCAAAAGGCGATTGAGGGGTTTCGTGCGGCGGACGCATTGCTGGCGGAGTGGGAGGCGAAGGCAGCGTCGCGGTTAAGAACGGATTAAGTAACAGAAGATTTCACGTAGGGCTAACCGAGCCGCTCGCGAATGAGCGTTTTCGGCTAGCCCATTTTTTTTGCGGGGCTACTTTTTATAGACGACGCCGGCTTTCATGACGAATTTGACGTCCTGCAGGGTGCGGATGTCGTCGAGGGGGTTCTTTTCGACGGCGATGATGTCGGCCCATTTGCCTGGCTCGAGAGTTCCGGTTTTGGCGGTCCATCCCATCAGGTCGGCTGCGTTGAGGGTGGCCGATTGCAGGGCGGCCAGCGGCGTCATACCGATCTGATTGACGTAGACGTCGAGTTCGTGGGCGTTGAGGCCGTGTGGATAGACAGCCGCGTCTGTGCCCATGGCGATTTTGACGCCTGCCTGGACGGCGCGCCTGATGTTGGCCTTGGCAACGGCGGATACGTCGAGCATTTTCTGCTGATAGAAGGCCGGCAGGTGGCCATTCTGGATCATCCAGTCTTCAAGGTAGAGGGTGGGCACGAGGTAGGTGCCATGCTGCTTCATGGCGGCAATGCCTTCGTCGGTGATGTAGCTGCCGTGCTCGATGGAGTCAACGCCGGCTTCAGTAGCCCAGAGAATTCCCTGCTCACCGTGGGCGTGCGCGGCCACCTTGCGGCCGAGGCGGTGGGCGTCGGCGACGAGAGCTTGCATTTCTTCAAGCGTGAACTGGGCGGCATTGGGGTCGTCGCCCTTGGAGAGCACGCCGCCGGTGGCGCACATCTTGATGAGATCGGCACCGTACTTGATGTTCTGCCGCACCATGTGCTGCACAGCGGGAATGCCGTCGGCTACGCCGTCGCCGACCGTGTGGTATTGGAATGGGAGCAGATTCTCGTCGCAGTGTCCGCCGGTGATGCCGATGAGCGGGCCGCTGACCTGCATGTGCGGTCCGGGGACCTGGCCGGCGTTGATGGCGTCGCGCAGGTCGACATCGACAAAGTTGTAGGCGCCCACGTTGCGGACGGTGGTGAAGCCCGCCATCAGAGTGGTGCGGGCGTTGGCGACACCGTTGATGGCCTCCTTTGCGGAAGTCGACGTGACTTCGCGGAACGGATCAAAGTCAGTGTTCATGGTGAGGTGGGTGTGCACGTCAATGAGGCCGGGCAGGACGGTGAGCGAGGAGAGATCGAGGACCGTGTCAGACGGCTGGGCGGGAACGGAGGCCGTGGGAGCGATTGACTGAATGGTGCTGCCGGTGACGACGATGGTCTGATCGTTGAGAAGCTGCCCGGTTTTGACGTCGAGCAGATGTCCGGCGCGCACCAAGGTGCGCTGGGCAGGAGCGGTGGCTGCATTTTGAGCCAGGAGGGGTGACGAAGCGAGGACGAGGGCGAGGGCAATTTTCGATCGGAACATGCGTGCGCCTCCTGAAGGGTCGAAGGAAAGTTTAACAAACGCATCTTCAGGAGGCGCAGAGCCGGGGGAAGATTAGATTTCTAGGCCCATTGTTTGCCCAGCGCTCCGAGATCGGCGCGGCCCAGATCTTCTGGGGTCATGGCTACCGTAAACGATACGTCGGCATTGAACGTGAGAAACCATGGCTCGGCAAGGCGGGGCACATCGGAAGGGCTGTCAATGTTCACGATCAGAACCCCGCCGCGTTTGCCACCCTCCGAGCCAAAGAAGGCGTGCTCGGGTTTGATGGCTTCGAGGATCTTCTTCATTTTGGCGGCCACTGTTCCGTCTTTGACCGCAGTGTTGAATGGTTCAATAGGCATTTGAACCCGCATCATCATGCGCATGTGAAACCTCCGTGCGCCAGCTTTCGCGTCACAACAACGAACGGCGCGGCCCGAGGATAGCATGGGGCTGATTAGGCTGGCTTCAACTAAATGTGCGCATCGGGTTTTGCACGATAGATGCCGGTGGAAAAGGGCTGGCGCCGGGGAGAACGGCGGGGAGCGTAACGGGCTTGAAAGGTTGCGGAAAAGGTCGCGTTCTGGTGTACCCTCAGGGGCTGAAGTGTCTGCGTGAGAACTCATCGTTTGTGGGGCGGAAGAACGGCTCACTGCTTGATTGCTCGTATTCGGTCGCCCCTACGGGGCTTGAG
>PLST01000297.1 GCA_003164255.1 Acidobacteriaceae bacterium
CAGGCGGGGGCCGGGGATGAGGCCGACGTTGATGGCGTTGCGGACGGCGGTGTCAGCAGAGCCGGCGCCCTCGGTGCCCATGTCGCGCTCGGCGGTGAAGCCGGCCATGAGATCGGCCTTGGCGGCCTGCTCGGCGAGAAGAGTGCGCCAGGGGACGGACTCCAGCACGGTTTGAAGATCTTCAGCGCCGGGATGGAGGAAGAGATGGACGTGCGCGTCGATTAGGCCGGGGAGGAGCGTGGTGTCGCCGAGGTCGATGATGCGCGCGTTGGCGGGGTGGTCAACGGATGCGCCGACGGCGCGAATGCGGTCACCCTGGAGGAGAATTTCGCCGGGCTGGAGGAGAGCGCCGGTGTCGACCTGGAGAAGGCGCGCGGCGTGGAGCACGATTGGCTGCTGAGCGGGGGCGAGCGATGCGGCGAGGGCGAGAACGGCAGTGAGGCAGATGCGGGCTTTCATGGGTATGACTATAACAATTGGCGCGAGACGGATGGCAAGGAGAGGGAACAAGGGAACGAGGGAATAAGAGGCCCGGGAGCAATAGAGCAAGGGAGGACCAATTGAGCAAGCGATATGGGTCGGGGTTCCTCAGTAGGCGGCGATGCCGGTGAGGTGCTGGCCGAGGATGAGGGTGTGGATGTCGTGGGTGCCCTCGTAGGTTTTGACGGATTCAAGATTCAAGCTGTGGCGCATAACGGGGTAGTCGCTCGTGATGCCGTTGGCGCCGAGGATGTCGCGGGCGAGGCGGGCACACTCGAAGGCCATCCATACGTTGTTTCGCTTGGCCATGGAGATGTGCTGGTGGCCGACTTTGCCTTCGTCCTTGAGGCGGCCTACGTGGAGCGAGAGAAGCTGGGCCTTGGAGATTTCGCTGGCCATCCAGACGAGTTTTTCCTGGACGAGCTGGTGGGAGGCGATGGGCTGATTATGGAATTGTTTTCGGGCCTGGGCATACTGCAGGGCGGTTGAATAGCAGTCCATGGCGGCACCGATGGCGCCCCAGCTGATGCCGTAGCGGGCCTGATTGAGACACATGAGGGGGCTCTTCAATCCGCGGGCGCCGGGAAGCATGGCGGCGGCGGGGACGCGGACGTCCTGAAGATGAAGGCCGCTGGTGGAGGAGGCGCGTAGGCTCCACTTGCCGTGAATTTCGTCGGCAGAAAAGCCGGGGGAGTTGGTTTCAACCAGGAAGCCGCGGATGGAATCGTTGCCGGCGTCTTCATTTGTGCTCTCGCCTTCCAGTTTGGCCCAGATGACGGCGATGTCGGCGATTGCGCCCGAGGTGATCCACATTTTTTCGCCGTTGAGGATGTAGTGATCGCCATCCTTGCGGGCGCGGGTGGTCATGCCGGCGGGGTTTGAACCGAAGCCGGGCTCGGTAAGGCCAAAGCATCCGAGCTTTTTGCCGGAGGCGAGCAGGGGGAGCCAGGTGTTTTTCTGCTGGTCGGAACCGAACGTGTATATGGGGTACATGACGAGGGCGGATTGCACGCTGACGAAGCTGCGCAGGCCGGAGTCGCCGCGTTCGAGCTCCTGCATGACGAGACCGTACTCTATGTTGGACATTCCGGCGCAGCCATAGCCTTCAATCGTGGCGCCGAAGAGACCTAGCTCGCCCATGAGAGGGACGAGTTCGCGGGGAAAGCGACCATNNCGAAGTTCTGGAATTTGAAGGGCATGATGATCGGCTTCTAGCTTCTGGCTCCTGGCTGACAGCAATTCGCTGCCTGACTACTAATCTTCAGCAGAGAACCTGCGAAACACGATTTCTCTCTTAGCTATAAAAGGACAAGCCCGCCATGGGATAGTGTTTGCGGTTTCGCGTCCAGAGTGCCGCCTTGTGCTGTAGGGCGGCGGCGGCGATGAGGGCGTCAGGGACTTCGAGGCTGTGGCTTTTAGCATATTTGCGCAACAGGTCGCCTGCCACCTTGCCGGTTTCATAGTCGGTTGGCAGGCAAGTGAGTGAATCGAAGAAGCTCTGAACAAGCGCATGCTCATGTGGCCGAGCTCCTGCCCAGGTCTCAGCGGCGATCACGGGGGAATAAAGAATCACCGCGCCCGAGGCCACGAGGCTTGTCCAATTCGCACCGATCTGGCGATCCCTGCCGCGCTGAATTTCGATGACGACGTCAGTATCGAGTAGGACTCTCACACGATACCCAGGCGTTTCAGGCGAGAGCCTTTTCGCAGGTTACGGACGTAGGTCTCGGTGTCAGGCAAATCGGTGCGGTCCTTCCAGATTCCCACGATACCCATCAACGCCTCTCGGCGCTTATCGGAGTCCTCAAGGTAGCGCTCGCGGGCGGCGGTGCGCACGAGATCGGAG
This sequence comes from Acidobacteriaceae bacterium, assembly GCA_003164255.1. Taxonomy (GTDB): domain Bacteria; phylum Acidobacteriota; class Terriglobia; order Terriglobales; family Acidobacteriaceae; genus Telmatobacter. Next base: position 2,327 of record PLST01000297.1, read on the forward strand.
ACGGTCGTCTTCTCGATGGCTGCTTTAGTGTGGAGAGCCTGCCACAAGTCTTCGTCGAGATAGAGTTGAGTTCGCTTCATGATGTATAGCATACATCATTGCCGTGATTTTGAGAAGAGTCCTACTCGATGAACTCGCGGACGAAGGGGTCCTTGGAGTGGACGAGGTCGTGGATGGTGCCGTCGAAGATGAGGCGGCCTTCGTCAAGCATGAGGAAGGTGGTGTTGGGGTTGGTTTGGCCCTCGGGCAGGGGAAGCATGGCGGCCTTCTCCTGGTCGTAGTAGTGAGTGCACATGGTGAAGGCGTCCTGGAGGCGGTGGGTGACGAGAAGCGCGGGTGTCTTGTGGACATCACGCTCCTTGACGATGAGTTCGATGATGGTGGTGGAGGTGACGGGGTCGAGTCCGCCGGTGGGCGAGTCGTAGAGCATGAGTTCGGGTTGGCGAATGGCGGCGCGGGCGATGGCGACACGGCGCTTCATGCCTCCGGAGAGACTGGAAGGGTAGAAGGCAAAGGTGCGCTCGAGGCCGACAAAGGAGAGGATCTGGCGCACACGGGCATCGATTTCGTCGTCGGGGACTTTTTCCTGGATGAGTTGGTAACCGACGTTGTCGCGGACGGTGAGGGAGTCAAAGAGCGCGCCCTCCTGAAAGACCATGCCGATGCGGGTGCGGAGAGGGAAGAGCTGTTCCTCGGGCATGTTGGAGATTTCTTCGCCGAAGAGCTGGATGCTTCCCTTGTCTGGGCGGAGGAGTCCGTTGGCGAGCTTGAGGAGCACGCTTTTGCCGACGCCGGCGGGGCCGAGCAGGACGCGGGTTTCTCCTGGGGCGACAGAGAAAGAGATGTTCTTGAGGACGGGCGGGCCGTCGAAAGCGAGGGTGACGTATTTGAAGGCGACCACCGGAGACACATGGTGAGCCGCGGCCGGGCCCAAGGGGGCGGGGGAGGCGTTTTGGGGCAGGTTGGAATCGAGACTCATGTGGGAAAAATGGCCAGCAGGATCTGGGTGAGGAAGAAGTCAGCAACGATGATGAAGACCGACGACCAGACGACAGCCTGAATGGTGGCGCGGCCGACGCCCTGGGTTCCGCCGGAGGTTCTGAGGCCATAGAAGCAGCCGATGGAGGCGATGATGTATCCGGAAAAGAGCGGCTTGACGAGTCCCTGCAGAATGTCGGGATAGCGGAGCGACTCCCAAGCCATGGAGAAGTACTGGAGGCCGTCCTGATGGTTCATGAAGACGGTGACGAAGGCGCCGCCCATGATGCCGAAGGCATCGGCCACGATGGTGAGAAAGAAGAGCATTGTGATGCAGGCGAAGATGCGCGGGGTGACCAGCTTGCGAATGGGATCGACGCCGAGGGCGCGCATGGCGTCAATCTGCTCGGTGACGACCATGGAGCCGAGTTCGCTGGCCATGGAGGAGGCGTTGCGGCCGGAGACCATGACGCCGGTGAGCACGGGACCGAGCTCGCGAATCATGGTGATGGCGACGAATCGGCCGGTGACGGCGGTGGCCCCGAAGGCGGAGAGCGTTGCGGCAGATTGCAGGGCGAGCACGCCGCCGGTGAAGAAACCCGAGAGCAGAACGATTGAGATGGAGCCAAAGCCGATGACGTCGGACTGGATGAGGAAATCGGTCCAGTAGATCGGCGGGCGGTAAAGGTTCTGGAAGGCGCGCCAGGCAAACAGGGAATATTCCTGCACGGTGAGCACGAGTTGTTTGGCGGTGCGGTCGATCGAGATTATCGCCATGAGCTGTGCCGATTACGGGAAGATCCGGTCGCTGCCTCACGGACAGAATAGCGCATGAGGCGTGTGAGGTTTGGATGCAAGGTCAGAGGCGAAGGTCCTAAGGATGCGAAAAACGATTCCGGCGGGGAAAGGTGGGGCGGGATTGGCTGTTGAAATCGGCGTAACTCGATGAAGGGAAAGGAGGATGGAATTTTAGATGGCGAACAAGGGGCAGAAGGTGGAGAATGGGCATCTAAACTAGTTGCACTATTCCCCTGCATACTTTGGGTTTTGAGCTGGTTTGCGGTCCTTGCCGAGTTCTCTTTTGCTACGAGGAGTAAGGACGTGAGCCATGAACTTCTTCCG
>PLST01000311.1:0-1747 GCA_003164255.1 Acidobacteriaceae bacterium
CCAAGGGAGCGACGGGGCGGCGCGGAGGGCGGTTTGTGCCGCGGGGAAAGACGGCTTGGGTTCAATAGAGCGGTGAGAACGGCTGAAGAGGGGTTAGAGATGGGTATCAAGCGGTACGGAGTGGAGGGCGGCAAGGGCACCGGCGGACAGCATCTGCCCTTTGCGCGCGCGGTGGAGGCCGACGGTTGGCTCCACGTCTCAGGACAGGTGCCGATGGTAAATGGCGAGCTGGTGACGGGCAATATCGGCGTGCAGGCCCGGCAGGCGATTGAGAATGTGATGGCGATTCTGAAGGAGGCCGGCTACGGGCCCGAGCACGTGGTGCGGTGCGGCGTGTGGCTTGACGATGGACGCGACTTTCAGGCGTTCAATGCGGTGTTCAAGGAGTATTTCGGTGCTCATCCCCCGGCGCGCGCGTGCGTGCAGTCGAGCATGGTGGTGGACTGCAAGGTCGAGCTCGATTGCGTTGCCTACAAGGATCCGTCTGCATGATCGAGAGCGCGGAATCCTTTCTTGAGACTTCCCTTTCAAATCTTTTTGACTGAATGAGCGCTGGAGTGCTGCCGATGATCGATTCGCATAATCTTTTTCTGCTGGTTGCAGCGCTGGTTTCAGTCATTGGCCTGATCATGATGATCGCGGTGGTCAAGCTGAATCCCGTGATCACGCTGTTTATTACCGCGCTCGCGCTCGCCATTGTGACCGGAATGCCGCTGACGACGCTGATCAAGTCGTTTGAGACGGGCGTGGGCGGGACGCTGGGGCACATTGCCATCATTGTGGCGCTGGGCACCATGCTGGGCAAGATGATGGCCGAGTCGGGCGCGGCGGACCGGATTGCCTATACGCTGGTGCGCGTCTTCGGCGAGAAAAATGTTCCGTGGGCCATGGTGGTGATTGCGCTGCTGGTGGGGTTGCCGGCATTTTTTGAAGTGGGGTTCGTGTTGCTGATTCCCATCCTCTTTACGGTGGCGCGGAAGACAAACACGTCACTGGTGATGGCCGGACTGCCGATGGTGGCCGGGCTCTCGGTGGTGCATGGGTTGGTGCCGCCGCATCCGGCGGCGATGCTCGCCGTTACGACTTATCACGCGGATGTGGGACGCACGATTCTTTACGGGCTGCTGATCGGCACGCCGACGGCAATTATCGCTGGGCCGCTGTATGCAATGTTGATTGCGCCGCACATCAGGTTGGCGGACGTGAATCCCATGGCAGAGCAGTTGACCAGCCATGAAGACGGAAAGCACCTACCGGGTTTCTGGCTCAGCGTTGCGACGATCATTCTGCCGGTGATGCTGATGGTTGTGGGGAGCTGGGCCGATACGTTTGCCGCTGCGGGCAGCGCGCTGAACAGCGCACTGCGACTGATTGGCAACGACGATATGGCATTGCTGATCGGCGTGCTGATGAGCTTTGTCACGCTGGGAACGATGCGCGGATTTTCGCGAGCCACGGTGCTGCGCTTCAGCAACGAGTGCCTGGCGCCGACCGCGGCCATCACGCTGCTGATTGGCGCGGGCGGTGGGTTTGGGCGCGTGTTGCAGGACTGCGGAGTCTCCGCGGCGATTATTGACGTGGCGTTGAAGAGCCATGTACCGATTTTGCTGCTGGCCTGGCTGCTGGCTGCGGCGATGCGGCTGGCTACGGGATCGTCAACGGTGGCGATGGCGACGGCGGCAAATATTGTGGCACCGATTGCGCTGCACAGCGTGGGCGTTCATCCGGAACTGCTGGCGATTGCCAC
>PLST01000311.1:1782-4940 GCA_003164255.1 Acidobacteriaceae bacterium
GAGAAGCTGGTTCTTTCCCACCCATCGCAAGGGCCGCGATGGATTGGGCACCCGGCCTGAGGAATCTAGAGAAGAGGTTGAAGGACATGACGAACGGAATTTGGACGCGCAGGGATTTTTTCAAGGGCGCGGCGGCGGTTGCGATTTTGCCGGCGTTTGCCGGAGCGGAAACTGCGGCCGGCGGCAAGCTGCGGGCTTATGCGGGGACTTATACGAGCGCGGTGGATGGCGGGGCGAACGGCGAGGGAATTTACTTATTCGAATTCGACACGCGGACCGGCGCTCTGGCGGGCGGCAGGCTGGTGGCGAGGACGCCGAATCCATCGTGGATCGTGATTCATCCTTCNNTTTGCGATGGATGAGGCGAGCGGCGATCTGACGCTGATCAACACGATGAGTTCCGAGGGCGCGGGGCCTGCGCACATGAGCCTGGACAGGACGGGCAAGTTTGCGCTGGTGGCGAATTACGCGGGCGGAACAATTGCCGTGCTGCCGATTGAAGCGGATGGACGCCTGGGCGCCGCGGTGGATGTGCATCGCGACACGGACAGCCTCGGGAAAAAACTGGCGACGGATGCGCCGCGAGGAAGTTTTGCGATCAGTGGGCACGACAAGCCGCATGCGCACATGATTGCGCCGGATCCGACGAACAAGTTTGTGCTGGCAACGGACCTTGCGCAGGACCGGATTTATGTTTATCGATTTGACGCGACGACCGGAAAGCTGACCGCGACGGAGGGCTCGGGGTTCGCTTCGCTTCCGTCGGGCAATGGTCCGCGGCATTTCGCGTTTCATCCGAATGGGCACTGGCTCTACCTGGTGGAAGAAGAAGCGTCGGTGGTTGCGTTTTTCCATTTCGATCCGGCGACGGGCGCGCTTGAACAGAAGCAGAGCCTGTCGATTTTGCCGGCGGGTTTTGCCGGAACGAGTTTTGCTTCGGAGATTGTGGTGTCTCCGGATGGAAGGTTCTTGTACAGCGCCAACCGTCTGCACGACACGATTGCTTTGTGCGCGATTGGCGCGGATGGCGGGCTGAGGCTGGTTGGCGAGACGTCAACGCTGGGCGATTATCCGCGGCATTGCGGGATCGACCCGACCGGGAATTTCCTTCTGGTGTGCAATCAGAAGAGCGATGCCATTGTGACGTTTCGACGGAATAAGGTGACCGGGTTGCTGAGCGCTACGGGCGAATATGAGACGGTGGGAACTCCGGGGATTCTTGTGTTTGCTTAGGGTGAGTGAAAACTGGGGCAGCCATCGCCCAGCCACCCCGGCAACGGGATGAATCGAGGGGTACGGGCGTTTTTTTGCGCGATGACCGTTCAGGTCGAATGGGAATGAGGGGCGAGTTAGTGCCGGCAGAGTGTCGCGGCCCATTTTCGGATGGCTTGCGGGCCGGGGGGATGACCGTTGGCGTCGCTTGAGGCCAACTGGACTGCGAGGCTGCCAATGGTGGAGCTTTCAGTCTGGCCGATCTGGATGGGCAGNNCCGGTGCGCTGCTCGGTGAGCTCGACGAGAAGCTTGTTGCGGTTGGCGCCGCCGAGCATGTGAATGGCGGTGAGCTTGCGGCCGAGCATGTTTTCAAGGTTGGCGAGGGCGGCTGCGTAACGCACCGACAAGCTCTCAAAGATGACGCGCGCGAAGATGGGCTCGTTGCCGGGAACGTCCTGAATGGGATCGAAGCCGAGGCGGGTGAGCTCGCCGTTGATCCGTTTGGGCATTTCGGTGTCGAGCATGAGGACTTCGGCATCCATGTCGAGAAAGCCCGTGGAAAGTGTGCAGGCAGCGGCCTGCTGGACAATATCTTCAATTCTCCAGGGACGGCCTTCGGCGGCCCAGCCATCCATGCACTGTTTGAGGACCCACATGCTGTTGATGAGGGAATGGAAGAGCAGATCGCCGGTGGCGGCGCCGAGGTTGGTGTAGCCGGAGTCAAAGGCTACGCGGGTTGTGACGGGAACCGAGGTGAGGGTGCCGACAAGCGACCAGGTACCGGAGCTGATGTAAGCCGTGGAGTCGAGGTTGACAGGGATGCCGGCGATGGCGGATGCGGTGTCGTGGCAGGCGGGGACGATGAGCTGGGTTTCGCGAAATGCATCGAGCGAGGCCAGAGGCCCCTTGAGGCGGCCAACGACGGTTCCGGCATGGACGATGGGTGGCGCGGCATCAAGCGGAAGATCGAGTTCAGCGAAGACGTCGCGGGACCAGTCGCCAGTTTTGAGGTCGACGAGTCCGGTGTGGGTGGCATGGGTGTACTCAGAGATGCGCCGTGCGCCGAGCCAGTGGAGGATAAACTCGGGCATCATGATCCAGTGGGCTCGGGGATCGATGTCGGCGGCGGGGTCTGCCAGCAACTGGTAAACGGTGTTGATGCGCAGAGGCAGGACACCGGTACGCTGATAGATTTCGAATGGCGGAATGACGCGATCGGCGGCTTGCTTGGTGGGGACGGTTCGCTGGTCGCGATAGCAGAAGGGCTCCCGAAGCGCATGGCCATCGGGAGCGAGACGAACGTAGTCCACACCCCAACTGTCGACGCCGATGGAAGCAATGCCCTCAGGAGCGGCGTAGGCGGCCTTGCGCAGGCCATCTTCAAGGCCGTCGAGGATGGTGTCGAGGGGCCAGTGGAGCGAGTCGCCGCGATGGACGGGACCGTTGGGGATGCGGTGGACGACTTCGATCTTGGGTTTGCCAGCATCCCAGCGGAGCAGGGATACGCGGCAGCTTTCAGCGCCTAAATCAATCGCAATACGAGCAGGTTCTTGCATGACAGCAGCTCAGACTCCGAAGTTCAAAAGACGGTCCATGAATCCTCATCGCAGGAATGCATCGGTAAGTCCGCCGTCGACCGGGATGAGGTGTCCGGTGGTGCAGCGGGAACGTGGGCTGGCCAGAAAGAGAATCGCCTCAACGCAGTCAACGGTTTCAATCGCCTTCTGCGTCAATGTGCGCTCGGCGTAGAACGAAGCCAGCCGGCCGCGCAATTCCTCTGTGCTGAACGAATCCTGGAAAGGTATGTTGTACTTTGTCAGCGAGGCGATGACGCGATCACGCGGGAACATGTTGGAACCCTTGACGACGGTTGCCGGGCTGATGCCGTTGACGCGCACATCGGGGGCCAGTGACACCGCAAGTTCGCGAATCAGGTGCGAGAGCG
>PLST01000630.1 GCA_003164255.1 Acidobacteriaceae bacterium
TGATGAAGAGGTCGAACGGGTGAGAACTGTTTACCACGAGTTGCTGGGCCGACCGTATACCGCATCGGACGGCGTCACCAAGCCACTCGCTTTGGAGGACTTTCTCTTCATCGCCCCTTACAATGCACAAGTCCGCGCTCTCCAAACCGCGCTTCCTGTCGGCGCGCGTGTTGGCAGCGTGGACAAGTTCCAAGGACAACAGGCTCCAGTGTGCATCCTGTCGCTCTGTTCCAGCTACGGCGAATATGGATCGCGGGGACTTGCCTTCATCCTGGACCGTAATCGGGTCAACGTAGCATTATCTCGCGCGAAATGCCTGGCAATCGTTGTTGGTGATCCGCGCATCGGGAGCGCCGCCGCTGGCTCAATCGGCGAGATGATGCTTATCAATCTGTTCTGTAAACTTGTGAGTGCATAGTCTTGGGACATGACTGCTCACGATGGCCAACCCCTGCTTCGTGCCCAAGCACACCATTGGCACACAATTGCTTACAGTCCGCCGGGACAAGCGGGAACAAGAGACATATGTAGCAAGCCGAACCAGGGGCGATGATTTTAGGGAAGAAGCCAGTATGGATTGAGGGAGAAGCTCACGGCCTTTGTCGGGAGAATCTTAGCTGCGCCATGTAAAGCGGTGCAGACGGCCACCGGCGTCGCAGGCGATATTCGTATTCACCTTATTGCGGCTTCATCATGGGCGCGTCGATCCCTTCTCGCCATTGCACCACCAATGAACAGCCTGGATGTTTTCCGGGTGGTCGTCTCGCCAGGCTCCTCCCATGCCGCGGGGATGAATGTGGTCGGGCACCACGTCACCGCAGTCCGTGAACTGCCCATTACAGAGAGCGCATTTGCCGTTCTGGGCAACGATCTTCCGGTCGAGGAGCTTCCGCATTTCGCCATTCGAGCGTAGTTCCCGGTATCCCCTGGGGTGATGTTGATCCTCGACGCGCCGAACGCCCATCTGGCGCTGGCGCTTTTCTCTTGGGATTACCTCTCTTCCGCAGCAGGAGAGAGAACGGTGAAGTGGGCACAGTTGATTACGGCGGAGTCTCATGGTTTCCTCCAGCTTTGGATTTGAAACCTCGATTGATTGGAATGTGATTCAGGACTTCTCGGGATGGGAAGTGGGGGCGCAATTGGCAGATTGGAAGTATCGACGCTGATTCGCTCCATCAATATTCCACGGCGCCACGACGCGGATTTGACATGGGCATTCGCTCAGAGCTCGAGTCGAAAGTCTGCCGAATGTGTGCGGCGCTAGGCGAGGCACAGGGCCGGCGGAAACGAGCGCGGCTGTCATAGCTTTTGAGGGGACCGTGACTGGCACGGGCAGGGGGGAGCCAAAAGAGAGCGTCATTACAGCAAGCGGCGGCGGCCAAAGTGCCGTCACCCCGCCTTGTCACGGGGCAGCAGGAAAGAGGTCAATGACGATAGACAGCGCTTGTAGGAAGCCGCGCGGGGTAGGGTGGGTCACGCCCGGCACGGAGAAATTCGCGAATTCAACGCAGGGAGAGAGACATCGAAGGACCGGCCGGCCAAGCGGGTTCTGGAGAAGTAGCAATGAACGACGCAGGCAGGAACGAAACTAGCAACGCTTTATGCCCTTTTCCTTGGGCGCTCTTCCTGCGGGATCTTGGGACGATTGGATGTCGAGGGATGGGAATCCGCCGAGTGTGACGGGAACAGTGTCAGCGGAATTGTTGCCCAAATAGGCACAGATTGCCTGAATATCCACAAGATTTTCAAACCGTAAGACAATAACCCTTGAGCTAAGGAGATGTCCGTATTACAACTGATTGAGAGAGGTTGTATTGCGGCCTAAGACATCATCACCACGCACTGAAATTACAAACGTGCGACTGACGACGGAGGAGCGTTCCGAAATGGAGATCTCCTCTCGACGGAGGGGCTTTCCCACCGTCAGCGAGTATATTCGTTTTCTTCACAATAGTGCTGAACACGCCGATCATGCCTCGAATGGATCGAAAAAAACTCCGCAGCATCTTGAAGCACCGGAACTGTTCTCACAAACGGATATGGGGCGGATTTACCACGGAGACTCACTCGGTCTGATGCACGGAGCGCTAGAACCTGGGAGTGTCGATTTGATTATGACGTCGCCACCCTTTGGTCTCGTGCGAAAGAAATCGTATGGCAACGAAGATGCTGACAGATACCTAAAATGGTTTCGACCATTCGCTGAAGGCTTTCGCAGAGTTCTGAAGCCTTCCGGAAGTCTGGTGATCGATATTGGCGGTTCATGGAAGGCGGGAACCCCGACGCGCTCTTTGTATCACTTCGACCTGCTCATTATGCTTTGCCGTGAATTCGGTTTCCACCTGTGCCAGGAGCATTATTGGTGGAATCCGGCTAAACTTCCGACTCCTGCTGAATGGGTAAACGTTCGTCGCGTTCGCGTGAAGGACGCTGTGAATTGCATCTGGTGGTTGTCTCCAACACCATGGCCAAAAGCAAACAACCGGCGCGTGCTTGCGCCGTACAGTGATTCCATGCTCGATTTACTTGAGAATGGATACGAGGCCAAACTGCGACCGTCTGGTCACGACATCTCCGACAAGTTCGGGCGGAATAACGGTGGTTCTGTGCCACCAAATCTTTTGGCTCTCGCCAATACGGAATCGAACGGCCACTACCAAGATTATTGTCGAGAGCAGGGACTTCCCATTCATCCAGCTCGGTACCCCGCTGCCATTCCAGAATATTTCATTCGGTTGTTGACTGAACCTGGGGATGTTGTGCTCGATCCTTTTGCAGGATCATGCGTCACGGGAGAAGCTGCTGAGTACAGTCTTCGTCGTTGGATTTGCTGCGAGATATCAAAGCCCTACCTTGACGGTGCGTTAGCGCGATTCGAAGAGCAGCCTGCGCGTAAGGTGAAGGAAGTCTTCTACAAGATTGCATCCCCGTGTGCGGTTCCGGTTGATGAAGAGGAAATCATCCTGCCAGTAGATGGAGGTCGCAAACGCCCGTTGAACCTCATCACTCGCGCGAAGGCGACAATAAGGGGCGTCCAGGTCCACAGAAAGACCCGCTTAATAAAGAGCGGAGTGCGTGCGTGAAATGTCAGCGGCAACGAATGAAAGACTTTCGATCGAGGGGCTGAGCGACACCTTCTTAGAAGCTTTGGGCGGGGCTGTAAGCTGGCACAGCGCAGCCGAGCGAAAGCCGCTAGAGATTGATTGCAAGAGCCCGCTTCCTCCCAAGCTCCGCGTTTACATTTACAACGCCACATATCCGCCTGGTGGACGGACGATGGGTGAACATAAGATTCAGCTCATTGTTCCTGGTCAAGAACGTAGTGAAAGAGGGAATTTTGACGCTTCCGGAGGCCGAATTCCGCTCCTTGTCGGATTTCGGCCGGACCTCAGAATCTTCATGCTGTGGGATGCGGAGCTTTATGCTGATTTTGCCTACTCACGGAATGTCCAAGTCATGCCGGAAACTGTATACGAGGCATTTGCACGGGGAATAGCAAGGCAAGAAAGGCGTCTCTGGACGCAAAACTCGGAAATCGTTATTGCTACTGACGCTCGTCACCTGGCAGAAGCCATTCTCGAAAGGCAGCGGGAAACCCTGAAACGGTTGTTGGGTGAAAAAGCATGAGCGGACTCGCCAGCTTGCCTCTCAAGACTGACTATCGGAAGGGCCGCGACAACATCGCTGATGATTTTTATCTGCCTTGCATGCGCGTTGCAGACCTTTACGACAGGGCTGTCGGTTTTTTCAATAGTGCCATCTACGCGATCGCATGGCCTAGCTTGAGGAACTTCGTCGAGCGTGGTGGCAAGATGCGGTTGATTTGTTCGCCTGTTTTGCCTCCTCAAGATATTGAGGCAATCGAAAACGGATACTCACAACGCTTCGAGGAAGACAACGGCAACAAACTAAAAGACGACATCCGCTATATGCTGTCCACGCCGTATCTCTTCAAACCGACGACGGTGGCTACGTCGTCATGCCGGATGCCGCGGCGGAGTTGCTCTTCCAGGTGATCGCCGGCCGCGCCGAGCAGGCGGCGCTCATCGTAACAACCAATTTGCCATTTTCCGAATGGCCCACCAAGATCCCTAACGCGCGGCTGTGCAAGGCGATGCTGGATCGCCTGACCGACCGGGCCCACATCATCGAGACCGGAACGGAGAGCTACCGGTTCCGCAGAACCATGGCCAGGAAAGGCGGGAAGGCATGAAGAACAAGCAGTGGTATTACGCGCAACTGCGCTGGGCCGTGATGGTGGAAGGCAAAGAGGGGCTGCGGGAGTGGAAAGAGGCAGTCCACATCTTCCCCAGCGAGGATGATCAGACCGCCTTCCAGCAAGCCCTGGAGATCGGACGCCTGGGCGGGGACATCCACACAGAGGGCCGCCGCGAAGTTGAGACCAGACTGGCAGAGGTCGTACGACTCGAACACTTGGGCGCCAACCCAGCCCAGTTCGAAGTCAGGCTTGGTTCCAGCAGGGCAAAGGAGCGCTTGCCGTTCGAGCATATCTTCCAGCCCGAAGAGCATATGCCCGAATCGCCCGTTTAACGTCGCTTGACCACGCCAGCGGCGCCGCTCCGTGCTGGCCTTGGCTCCAGTCGCCCTACGGGCTCCTTCCGCCAAGGCCAGCACGGAATAACAAATCACATGTCCTCAAGGTGGGGCCAGATCAAGCCATCGAAAGGGGCCAAGTCAAGTTGACGAAACCACCTGCACGACTGAGGTCCTTCCGCAGCGCCCCAGGGCTCTAAAACCCTTTCAGAGCGTCACTCTGGTCATCGACCGCTACCGGGTACCCGACCGCAGAGGGCAGTTTTTTAGCGAGATCATGTTTTCTGTAAGTTGTTGATGATAAATACTTTATATAAATACAGATGTGCGACTTGGTGGAAATTTCACCTTATGCGTAAATTGACGGGGAAAATTTCATCTTATGCGTACTTTTACTTTCACCTTATGGTGGCGCACGTCCCGTATGTGCTTGAAACGATTAGGCGGTTAATTTCACCTTATGCGTAAACCCACAGCAGACCCCTGTCTGCTCCATCTTTTCTTTGGTTCATCGATGAGAGAAATAAGGAAATCTTTAAGGCCGTTTAGTTCCATCAACATCATCATCAGTGATGCGCCGCGCCACGGTAATTTCTGCGGCGGCGGAAAATCAATCACGCGCAGTGACTCGCGCATCACCTCTAAATCACAACCTGGATTGCGAGTGGCAACGAGATTGAATGAGATTTCGCTGAGGACATCTCTGTCGGCTGGCGTGAACAGCCCGGTCACTCATCGTGATTGCCGATTTCGGCCCGGCCACAAGAATTGCCGAGTTTTACCAAAAAGGATCAGTACACGTAATTGATGATTCACGGTGCAGACGGTTTCCGCGTGGGCAGTCCCCGGGTTTCAATCAAGGGCTGCTGAATCCCGTGATCGCCTTATGCTCCATCCCTGTCCCTGAGCCGGCAAAAAGAAACGCCCATGAAGCATCGAGATACAACCAACGCTGTGTGCTGAACCAACTCGTTGGGAGTCCAGGGACATGCAGCAAGGTATGTCCACCGAGACACATCAGTTCGGTCCCGTTCCAGGCCAGGAAGGTTCTCGATGCCTGGCCCACTTGTGCCGGATGCGCCACCACCCTAAGGCAAACCGGGCACCGTTGCCGTTGATCGCGCAACGCCCAATTGAGGCCAAACAGGCAAATCGAAAAGGAGGAGACCAACTGGATATATACCGCCGTTGTGGTGTCGAACGTCGTGCGACCGTAGGCGAGGTCAAGCGAACTAAAGTAGACGATGGGCAGAATCAGCGCGACCTTGGCGCTCAAGAAGCCCCAGCGGTAGAGCCTCTTTGACCAGGAAGGCTTATGAGAATAGACGGCGTATTCCCCCAGCGACACAGAGGTCGTGGCTGGTAACGCAAGCAAGGCCAGGAAGACCGTGAAGAGAAAGATGGACCAAGGGTCCGGAGTCCCCGCTTCAAGGGAAACACCCAGCAGGTCGTCCTCGGGTTGATCCGAATTGCTGTTGTTTACGGTGATCGGGACGCGTGGGCGCCACATCTCGGATTCGCCCAGTGCGGTCAAGTGCGCGATCACGTAGCCGGCGGCACCCGAAGAAATTGCGGAATCGGGTTCCAGCAGCCACAGATCGACCTTGCCCGGCAGTCCCCAGGATCCATCGGGCGCGACGCCGGCGATTCTGGCATTTTGCAGTCCCAGACGCACCACGCTACCGGCAACATGCGGATTCGCGCCGAATTCCCGCTTCCATATTCCTTCGCTCAGAATCACCTTGGGCATATTGCCAGCGGCCTCGATGTCCGGATCCGCAAACTGTATCGGCAAGCGAAGCAGCAGAAAGAAATTGGAACTGGCGCGTGCGACTCCCCACCCGGTACTTGCTTGAGGGCCGGCCGATGCAGACTCCCACTGCACGGGTTCCTGGGTAACCCGGTAAAACGCGAACCCGTCGAAGTACGGTTGCTTCCGCTCTTTCCAGGCCCGATACTGCCTGGGTAAGATCGTTGGAGACGAATCGTCGCTATAGCCCGTATTCTGAATCCGTACGAAGCCTGGATTGACCTGATGCGGCGACAGGATTTGCCCCGCACGCACGCCCGGCAACAACAGCGCAACTACGTAGCTTGCAGTCAATGCAGCGCCAAGAGAGAAGATGCACTGTGCGGCCGATCCCTGCCACAACGCATGTGGCATCCTTATTTGCCGGCATTGCCGCCTGATGCAGACCGCATCTTGAAATGCACCCAGGCAGAACGCCGTGACCTGTCGCTTGCCTTCCCGCGAAACACTGCCCGGCGGAGCGCATGCATGGCGCACATGCCATAGCTCTGCATACCACTCGCGCCACCATTCCGCGCGCTGTTTCCCAGGCACCAGGAAGGAAGCGCTCCGCAGAAGGCCGAGATGGAAGAGATGAAGGGACGACTCCCGTGAAGGCGTCATACAGATTTTGCCTCCTCTGAGGGAATCAGTCTCTCAAGCAGAGGATAGCGTTTGCGAGATGCTTGAAGCGTCGCCTTTCCGGCCTTCGTCAACTCGTAGTACTTCCGGGCAGGCCTCTGCTCCGCATCCGCAATCGACTGCCGCTCCCAATGCGAGCGGATCAGCTCGTCGCGTTCCAGCCGTCGCATCGCCGGGTACACGGTTCCGCTTGGCAGGCCAGTCATCTCCATGATGCTGAAGCCGTAAACGAAACCGGCGTCCAGCGCCTGAAGGATCATCGCCGCCGTGTGCGAAAGTTTCGTCTCTGAAGCCATGGTGCATTCTACCTATGTAGCAATCTACTTGACAACCCAATATATCGAATGCTACATAGGGTATGGAAACGCAACTCCCTGGAGAAGCAATCCGACGATCCGCCGTCCCATGCGAGGGAGGCAGTACCCATGCTTGAGCTGCAGCACCTGTACAGAAGTTACCGCGGCATTCCAGCTATCGAGGATGTCAGCTTCCAGGTGAAGGCAGGCGAGATAGTGGGCTTTCTTGGTCCCAACGGCGCCGGCAAGTCCACAACCGTGAAAATCATCACCGGCATGTTGCGGCCAAACGATGGACGCGTGCTCTTCGAAGGCCAGGATATTGCCAGGGACATGGTTGCCTTCCGTGCCTCGTTCGGTTACGTTCCTGAAGAAGCGCATCTTTACAACTACCTATCTGCCCTCGAGTACCTGCAACTGGTGGGCAGACTCCGCGGGCTCAGCGAAGCACTTATCGAGGCCAAGGCAACCTGCCTGCTGAAGCTGCTGAATCTCGAGTCCTGGCAGTATTCGCCCATCTCCACTTACTCCAAGGGAATGCGCCAGCGCGTGCTCCTTGCCGCCGCACTGCTGCACGATCCCAAACTGCTCATCTTCGACGAACCTCTCTCCGGCCTTGACGTAGTTACGGGCCGCTTATTCAAAGACCTCCTTGAATTGCTTGCGGCCGAAGGCAAAGCAGTCATTTACATCTCCCACGTGCTTGAAGTCGTAGAACAGGTCTGCACCCGCGTCATCGTCATTGCCAAAGGCAGGATTCTAGCCGACGCGCGACCCGCCGACCTGGTTCAATTGATGAGTCTCCCCAATCTTGAAAGCGTCTTTGCGCAACTGGTCGAGCAGCAGGATACGCACTCAATTGCACGACAGATGGTGGAGGTGATGCACATTGCCGATTCGTGAGGAGTTCCAGCGTCTCTTCATGATGTCAGAGCCTGAGGCGCTCTCGCTCAACGCGCAGGCGGCGCTCGGCCCTGTGCTGGCGCCTCGGCGCAGCCAGTTTTCTCTGCTTGTGCGTCACTTCCTTGAGCGCTTCTTCAACCATGAGACCGCCTCGCCAGACGGCGACGCCAAAGCGCGCCTGATCCCTATCGCCGTAGCCACCGGGATTCCCGGCTTCATGGTGGCACTTTATCTATGGCCTGTCTACCATCCATTTATCGGATGGCCACCTGGCCGTCCCTTGAATGCAGACCGACCGCCCTATTGGCTGCAGGTCAATCACCACTTCTTCTTTGTCCTTTATTCCTTCGTCGCCATGGGCATCATCACCGTTTTTGAGTGGGACTTGTTCTTTCCCGATCTGCTGGATGTCTTTGTGCTCACCACGTTGCCCATTCAGGATCGAAAACTCTTTCAGGCGCGCGTTTCCGCGATTGCCATTTTTATCGTCGGCTTCCTGCTCGACGCCAATTTCCTCGCACCCCTGGTGATTCCCGCATCGTTCGATCCGCTCAATCTCCCGCGCCTGCTTATCGGCCACTTATCCGCTGTCCTGGCGGGCGGCCTGTTTTCCGCGGTCTTCATACTGGCGCTGCAAGGCGTGCTGCTTTCTGTTCTTGGCGAGCGGCTGTTTCGCCGCATCGCGCTTGTCCTGCAGGGGCTTTCCATCACTGTCTTGTTGATGCTGCTGTTCCTGTTTCCCGTGCTCTCCGGCGCGGTTCCCGTTCTCCTCCAATCCAACAGCCCCTTCGCTCTTTACTGCCCTCCCTTCTGGTTCCTGGGCATCTACCAGCGCCTGCTTGAAGGTCCGTCAGCCCTGCCCATCTACGCCCGGCTGGCGCAAACTGGATGCGTGGCCCTGCTCATCACGGTCACGGTCGCCATGCTTGCCTATCCGCTGGCCTACATGCGCCGAGTGCGTCAACTGGTGGTTGGCCCCAATACGCACGACACGCGCAATTGGGTCGCGCGGCCTCTGCACCAACTGCTTCATCTCACGCTGCTTCGATCTCCCGTGTGCCGTGCCGTTTACCACTTCATCAGCCAGACCATCCTGCGCGTCCAGCGCTATCGCATTTACCTGGTTCTCTACGGAGGAGTGGGTCTATCCGTCGTCGCCGCCAGCGTCCTTCGCCTGACGACCGCGCACGGCCACGTCCGCATCGAAGTCTCCCCCGACGGCATTCGCGCCGCCGTTGCCATTGTGGCGTTCTGGACCATCGCCGGACTGCGCATGGCCTTTGTCTCTCCCGGCAACCGCCCAGGCAACTGGGTTTTTCGCATTGTTCACGGCAGGCCCCCGCTTCTGTCAACCGCCATGCAACTGTTGCAGGCCGCCAAACTCTGGGTAATCCTCTGGGCGACGATCGCCACTTTCAGCGCGTGTCTCGCATTCCGCGCCCTGGCTCCCCCCGATCTGCGGACATGGCCCGCTACCGCAAGCCTGCTGCTCATCGGCGCCGGCCTGTGCCTGCTGCTCACTGACTTCTTCTTCCTCAACGTCAAGACCGTCGCCTTCACGGGCGAGCCGCCAAGGGAGCAGTCCAATCTGGCAATGACAGTGCTCAAATACTTCACCTTCTTTCCAGTCATCGTCTGGATCCCGGTTGTCGCGGAGCCATGGATCGAAATAAGTGTCCAACACTTCCTTCTGGCTGTTGTGGCCATTTTAGGGACCCACTTAGCGCTCCTCGGCGTCTACCGCCGGATCATCCAGGAACACTGCGCCATGCCTGGCCTGGAAGACGACGAGGAAGATTTTCCCATGAAGCTTGGGCTTCGCTACTGAAGCGATCAAGACATGTTATGTGCATGGAGAGTCAATTTAGAACTGAGTGTTCGTTGGCGAGAAAAGTTCCATACTCTCGCCGAGTGCATCGTCGCCTGGACGCCAAACCACGGTGAAATCCGTCAGAGACCTGACGGAAGCACTCAGACTTATGGTTAGTCAGATGTGGGTAGTGGGCAATTCGGACATTGATATGGTGTGACCCT
>PLST01000185.1 GCA_003164255.1 Acidobacteriaceae bacterium
TTCTTCGGAGTAGAAAGCGCAGAGGTCATGAATCATCACGTCAAGCGACCATCCATCGCAGATGACATGATGCGCCGTGAGGATAACGGCGGCGCGATCGGATGCGAGAAGAATCATCTGGCAGCGGAAGAGCGGTCCCGCAGGCAGATTGAAGGGAAGTGCGGTGTCTGCGGCAATGACGGCGCGAAGGCGCTCCTCCTGCTCCGCAGGCCCATCCGCAGTATCTTTTGAAAAGTCGAGGACCGGCAAGTCGATCTTCAGCTTTGGATTGATCTTCATGGTCCGGCCGGTTTCATCAAAACTCGCGCGGAGCGCGTCGTGCCGCTCAACCAGGCGATCAATTGCCCTCGCCATCTTCTCTGCCGAGACGATGCCGGTGAATCGCACCGTCATTGACTCGTTGTACGACGCTGAGAGGTTTCTGGAGAGGCATGCGGAAGCGAAGATGCCGACCTGCGGAATGGTCGATTGCGCCTCAAGCACGCCGGACGAATTTGCGAGCCGTTTCGGCGGCACTCCCTGGGCTTGAGTGGGAGCCACGGGAGAACCAGCTTCGGCGGCGGCAGCCATCGCCACCGGAAGATGGACGCCGGCTTCTTCAAGCAGCGTAACCAGGCGCGCAATCACCTGCGCCTGCACGGCAACAGCCTCATCAAGCGGGTTGCCCGTCTTCTCAATCTTCAAGCCCAGCGGCTCAACGGGAAGGGGAGTTTTCTCTGCCACTGGCTGTGCGCTTCGAGATTCGGTAAGTATTCCAGGCGGCAAGGTTTGGTCGAGATGATCTGCGAGCATATCCACGTTGGGTAGCTCGTTCATCAGTTGGCTGAAACTTACCTTGGTGGGGAACTCCTTGCGAATGGTGAAGCCGACCTGCGTGAGGGACAGGGAATCGAATCCCTGCTCCATGAATGTGGACGATCTACTAATCTGCGACCGTTCGCGGCCGGAGAGCGCTGCGAGGAGGTCGACCAGCAGCGAAGCAATCCGCTCTCTTCGAGACACAGGCGCCGATTCCGCTCTCGCAGATTCGCCAGACTGAGAAGCAGCGAGCTGGCTCGGGATGGACCCGACCGGCTGCCACGGGATGGCTCGGGAGATTTCGGCGCGACTCTGACTCGCGGAGGGTACCGGCGCCGGATCAATCCAGAAACGGCTGCGCTGAAACGGATAGGTGGGCAGCGGAATTCTGCGGCGCTCTTCGTGCGCATAGAAGGCATCCCACGACAAGGTTACGCCGTTCTGCCAGAGAGAACCCATTGCGAAGAGCAGGGCATCCCACTCGGCGTTGTTGTGAGCAGTATCGCCAAACGTTGGGATTGCCGTGCATGGTTGTTCCGGCGTAAATTGCTGCCGAACCAGCGAGCACATGGTCGATCGCGGTCCGCATTCGACAAACAGGTCGTATCCCTGATCCTTGAGATACTGCGTGGACTTTGCGAATTCGACGGTAGCGCGCGCGTGCCTGGCCCAGTAGCCGGGATCTGTGGCCTCCTGCACGGTGATGGGAAGCCCGGTGACTGTGGACACGAATGGCTTTTGCGGAGCGCGCAGTTTGACCTTTTCGATGGCGGCTCGTAAAGGCTCGATGATCGGATCCATCATTGCCGAGTGAAACGCATGCGATGTATGAAGGGTTCGGCAGATGATCTGCTTCGACTCAAGCTCCGCCTGGAATTGGCTCACGTCGGGCTCGGGCCCGGAGACGACACAAAGGTTGGGAGCATTGTTTGAGGCAATCTGCAGCGCCTGGGGGAGAAGATTTGCAATAGACTCCGCGTTGCTGTTCACGGCCAACATGGAGCCACGCGGNNCTCCCAAACGCCGGCGAGGGTGGCGGCGACAAACTCTCCGATGCTGTGACCGGCCATCAGGGCTGGCTCGACGCCGAGACTCTGCCAGAAACGCGCCAGCGCGTATTCGATGACGAAGATCGATGGCTGGGTGAACAGCGTATTTTTGAGCGAGATCTGAGCGGCCTTTTCGTCTCCAGCGGGAGGGAAGAGCAATTCGCGCAGGTCGTGGCCGAGGTGCGGCTTGAGCGTCTCGCAGCAGTCGTCGACGATGGCTCGGAAGAGAGGCTCGTCGCGATACAGGTTCAAGCCCATGTTCACGTACTGCGTGCCCTGGCCGCCAAAGAGAAAAACAACAGGAGGATTCCTGCGCTCGCATCGCCGCGCGCCGCAACGCAAGGGATTAGGCTGCGCGAGGAGCTTTGCAGCCTCAGCGGGGTTGCCCGCAACCACAAATCGGCGATAGGCAAACTGCTTTCGCCCGGTTTGCAGTGTGCAGGCCGCATCGGCAAACGACTCTGCGGGCGCGGTTGCCAAATACTCCCGCAGGGATTCGCTCGAGTCATTGAGTGCGGCCTCGCTCTTGGCGGAGAGCAGCAGCAGTTGGCGGGGGCGCGACGGAGCGGCTGGCCCAGGCAGGGGCGCTTCTTCAAGAATGACATGCACATTCGTTCCACCGAACCCGAAGGAACTGACCGCGGCGCGGCGCACCTCCGGCCCTCGCGGCAAGGGGATGAGCTTGTCGGCGATCATGAACGGGCTATTGGCAAGATCGATGCGCGGATTCGGCGTCTTGAAGTGGAGCGTGGGAGGAATAAGTTCGTGGTGGAGCACGAGGGCCGCTTTGATGAGGCCCACGACTCCGGCTGCATTGGTTGGATGGCCGATATTTCCCTTGATCGAACCCACGTAGCAGAAATGCTTCTTGTCTGTTTTGCGCTCAAACACCTTGCGCAGGGCGTCAAATTCAATCGGGTCGCCGACGGGTGTGCCTGTGCCGTGCGCTTCGATATAACGAATGGACTCGATGGGAACCTGCGCGTCCGCCTGGGCAATGGCGATGACTTCAGCCTGGCCTTCCATGCTGGGCGCGACAAATGAAGCGGGGCGCGAGCCGTTGTTGTTTTTGCCGCTGCCGCGAATCACCGAGTAGATGGTATCGCCGTCTTTGAGCGCATCGGTCAGCCGCTTGAGGACCACGATTCCCGAGCCATCGCAGAACATGGTTCCTGTGGCGGCCGCATCGAAAGGACGGCAGTGTCCGTCTTTCGCGAAGACGCCCCCCTCCTGATGGAGAAAGCCGCTCTTTTGCGGAGTGTGGATATCGATGCCGCCAGCGAGGGCCATGGAACACTCACCGCTGAGCAGCGACCGGCATGCCTCGTCCACCGCAAGGAGCGTAGTGGAGCAGCCGGCATGAACGCTGACCGCCGGGCCGCGCAGATCAAGGAGATATGCGACGCGAAGAGAGATATAGTCCTTTTCGTTGCCGATCTCGACTGCGAGCTTGCCTGCGAGCGCCAGCAACTCAGGATGAGTAATCACGTTGGAGGTGTAATAGTGATTGTCGCCCGATCCGGCGAATACGCCGATACGTCCGTTGTATCGCTCCTGATCGTATCCAGCGTTTTCAAGAGCCTCCTGCGCGAGTTCGAGAAAGACTCGCTGCTGCGGATCCATGATGCGAGCTTCAAGCGGGCCGATGCCAAAGAAGGATGCATCGAACAAGTCGGCGCCTTCAATCAAACCACGCGCGCGAATGTAGTTTGGATCGGTGCGCAGGTCGTCTTCGATGCCTGGCCCCAACTCCTCAGGCTTGAAGAACGAGATGGATTCGACCGACTGGGAGAGATTGCGCCAGAGTTGGCCGGGGTTCGAGGCGCCCGGGAAGCGGCCGCTCATGCCAATAATGGCGATCGGCTCGCGTGTGCCCTCGTTCGTGCGTGGATGCTGCCTGCGCTGTTCAGCTTCAGTCAAGAAATCGGGCGCACCCTTGTTTCCTTCAAGCAACTCGGCAAGCTTTGCGATGGTGGGGTGCTGAAAGACCTCGACCGCCGGAATCTCGCGCCCGAAGCGGGCATGGAACTGGCGGACCATGCGCACGGCGGCCAGCGAATTGCCGCCCAGTTCGAAGAAGCTGTCGTCAATTCCAATCTCTTCGAGCTGCAGCAGTTCGCACCACAGGCTGGCCAACTGCTTTTCCACTTGAGTCCGGGGCGCGATAAAGTCCTGCGCAAGCAACGGCCGTTTATTCTCCGGCGCGGGAAGCGCCTTCCGATCCACTTTTGAATTGGGCGTGAGCGGGAATCGCTCCAGAGGTACAAATGCGGAAGGGATCATGTAGTCAGGGAGCGATGTCTTGAGCGACTCAATCAACGCCGAGGCATTGATGATCCTGCGTCCCGTGTAGTACGCAACCATGCGCTTGTCACCGGGCCGATCCTCCCTCACCGTGACAACCGCCTGCGCGATTCCATCAATCGCAGCCAGTACGCATTCAATCTCGCCGAGCTCGATGCGAAAGCCGTGGAGCTTTACCTGGTGGTCCAGCCTTCCCAGGAACTCCAGACTCCCATCGGGCCGGTAGCGAACCTCGTCTCCGGTTCGATAGAGGCGGGCCGCGGGGTTTTCACTGTCTGCCGAGGGATTGACGACGAACCGCTCCGCGGTCAACTCCGGCCGATTGAGATATCCATTTGCGATCCCTGTTCCGCCAATCCAAAGCTCGCCGGGAGTGCCGGCGGCTACTGGTTTTTGATGTTCATCGAGAACGTAATAGCGCAAGTTAGGGATGGGCTCGCCCAGGGAGATACGGTCGGGCGAGAGAACACGGTCGACAGAACTCCACACCGTAGCTTCGGTGGGTCCGTACATGTTCCACAGCTCACGCGAGCGCGGAAGCAACTGGCGGGCGAGGTCCAGGGTGAGGGCTTCGCCCCCGCAAAGGATGCGCAAATCGCTTTTTCCTTCCCAGTTGTTTTCAAGCAGCATGCGCCAGGTGGCCGGCGTTGCCTGCATCAGCGTGACCGCGAATTGCTCAAGAAGGCGCTGAAGCTCACGGCCATCCCCCGCTTGTTCCGTGGTGGCCATGACGATTTGTGCGCCGGCTGTGAGCGGAACGAGGTACTCGAGCAGGGAAATGTCAAAGGACGTAGGCGTTACCGACAGCAGAATGTCCGACTCGCGCACGCCGGGCGTCTTGCGCATGGCCACCAGAAAGTTGACCAGGGCACTCTGAGCAATCATGACGCCTTTTGGCTTTCCCGTGGAGCCGGAGGTGTAGATCACGTAGGCGACCTGTTCGGGGCCCAGGCAGACATCCAGATTGTCCGCCGATGCCGCGGCGATGGACTCTCTTTCGCGATCGAGCAGAAGCACCCTCGCGGAGGTTGCGGGCAGGCTCTCCTGGCGGGATGAGTGGGCCACAAGCAGCGCAATCGCCGAGTCCTCGATCATGAACTCGAGGCGGTCCTTCGGATACTTGGGATCGAGCGGAAGGTAGATTGCTCCACACTTGAGAATCGCGAGCAGGGCAACTACCGAATCGAAGGAGCGATCGAGATAGACGCCGACGATTCGGCCGGGGCCAGCCCCAAGGCTGCAAAGGAAATGAGCAAGGCGATTGGATCGGGAGTTCAGTTCCCTGTAGGTAATCCGCTCCTGGCCCATTGTGAGTGCAACGGCATTCGGCGTGCGCTCCACCTGGTCTTCAATCAGCTGTTGCGCAGCACGGCTCAGCGGATTTTCAGGACGGTCACTCTGGAGTGGATCAGTGAGTTCTTTTCCCATCTTGGCCTCGACTGCATTTTGCGTGCCAGCGGCAGTCGCAGTGTTAAGTTTCGGCTAACCTCTGAGCCGTTGTCATTGCTGAGTGAAGATGCGCGGGCGGGTAACCCTTCGAAAAGTCTCGTTCAGACGACCGCCCCGGTGGCTCAGGCGGCTGGCCTGGTTACCCCGCAAGGTGGATTCGTCGCATAATCCGGGCGTCATTCCTTAAGACAAATCGTTTCCCGCAAAGATGAACCTTGTCTGAGCGCGCTCTGAATCTCAAGAGGTTACACCGCATTCAGGAGCAAGCCCGGCTTTGGATTACCTGCCGGATTGGAGCCCCATTCCCTCTTCAACTCAAGCACAACTGAAGGCTAGCGGTAATACCACTTTCGTTACCGACGCGCCATAAAAGTGGCCCAATTGTTGGATTGAAACACCTGGCCCGAATGAAGAGGATGGATTTGTCTGTTAAGTCTTTTTGTTTTTCTGGCAGTCAGGTTTTGCTTGTCGAGAAAGGAAACGCCTTGGTTCCGCTCAATGTGAGGAGTTCTGAAGACCCGATCGGCTCGCCCTTCGACGCCCTGGCCGCGGCGGATCGCGACATCCAGAGCGAGGCTGTTTTCAGGCGCGTGATCGCTATCGAACGCAAGCGGACTGAGCGCTCAAAGCAACCCTTTCTCCTGATGCTGCTGGAGGCCGGCAATCAGCCGGGCTCAAAAGAAGAAGGCAAAGCTCTTGAGAACATGGGGGCATCGCTGGTTTCCTCCAGCAGAGACACCGATGTAGTCGGATGGTATCGAGACGGGATCACGGTGGGGGTTCTGTTCACCGGACTCGGAAGCAAAGACAAGGGATCAATCCTTGGCACAATTCTGACCAGAGTGAAATCGATGCTCAGCGACGACCAGGTTCCAGAGGATTTCAGCCAGGTCAGCATTTCATTCCACTTTTTTCCGGATGACTGGGACCACTCCAACTCCGGACGGCCCAGCAACCCCGCACTCTATCCCGACCTGGTTCCCGAGGGACACCAGAGGCGCTCATTGCTGGTGATCAAGCGCGCCATTGATGTTGTGGGGAGCGCGTTGGCACTTGCGATTTGTTGTCCGCTTTTTCTCGTCATTGCAGTTGCCATCAAAGTCTCATCCAAGGGCCCCGTGCTCTTCAGGCAGCAGCGGGTTGGACAGCACGGCGAGTGCTTTACGTTCTTGAAATTCCGATCGATGTACGTCAACAACGACCAGCACGTCCATCAGAAGTTTGTCACGGGGTTGATCACAAACCAGACAGGGCCGGGGCACTCAGACGAGAAAGGCAATGGAGTCTATAAGATGAAGAACGACTCCAGAGTCACGCGCGTGGGCAAGTTTCTGCGCAGGACCAGTCTGGACGAGCTGCCACAGCTCTTGAATGTGCTCGCGGGAGAAATGTCCCTTGTCGGGCCGCGTCCGGCGATCCCTTACGAGCTGGCTGCATATCAGACCTGGCACCGGCGCCGCGTGCTTGAAGCCAAGCCCGGAATCACGGGCGCGTGGCAGGTTGCTGGCAGAAGCCGCGTTCAATTTGACGACATGGTTCGCATGGACCTGCGTTATGCCATGGCCTGGACACCCTGGCTCGATCTGAAGATCCTGCTCCGTACGCCACTCGCAGTGATCAGAGGTTCAGGTGCTTACTAAAGCCTGCAACTCTCTCAAATCTTCGCCTATGGCCAGTTTCCCATTCGCTTCATGCGATGCCGGGTACGGCCTTTTCCCCACGCATCCCCAGAACACACAACAGGCACGCAGGACGGTGACACGGCCATGAACTTTGGAGTCATAGGTTACGGATACTGGGGACCGAACATTGTGAGAAACCTCACATCGCTCGAGAACTCCAAGGTAATCACAATCGCAGACCTCAGCCGAGCCGCGCGCGGACGCGCACAAAAGGCGCATCCCGGAATCGGCGTCACCTCGGATCCGATGGATGTGATCCTCGCGACAGACATCGATGCGGTGGCCATTGTTTCACCCGTGTGGACCCATTACGAGTTGGCAAAAGCCGCACTCCAAAACGGCAAGCATGTCTTTGTGGAGAAACCGTTCACCAGCACTGCAGCCCAAGGCGAAGATCTCATCAACCTTGCCCAGCAAAAGAATCTCAGGATCATGGTGGATTACACCTTCCTGTTTACAGGCGCGGTGCGAAAGATCAGCCAGCTGCTGGAAGAGCAGGCCCTGGGCAAGCTCTACTACTACGATTCAACCCGCGTGAACCTGGGCCTTTTTCAGCACGATGTGAATGTGCTATGGGATCTGGCGCCCCATGATCTTTCCATTATGGACTTCCTGCTGAAGGCCTCGCCCGAGGCGGTTGTCGCAACAGGCCAGAAACATCTGAATGGTCACGAAGATGTGGCCTTCATGACCCTCTACTTTCCCGATAAGGTGATTGCACACATCAACGTCAACTGGCTTTCCCCGGTGAAGGTGCGCACCACGCTGATTGGCGGCGAGAAGAAAATGCTCGTGTGGAACGACCTCGAAGCCGACGAAAAGCTCAAGGTCTACGACCGCGGAGTGAACATCACGAGCCAGGAGGGTGTGTACGACCTGCTGGTGCATTATCGCTCCGGCGATATGTGGGCGCCGCAGGTGGAGCAGGGCGAAGCGTTGCGTCGCGAGCTCGGCTATTTTGTGGATTGCATTACAAGCGGACAGGAGCCCTTCAACGATGGCCACTCGGGATTGCGAGTTGTGAAGATTCTTGAAGCCGCGAACGAATCGATGGAGAAACGGGGGTCGTTGACGTACGTATGAACTCATTCAACTGCATTTCAGATGACGTAAAACTGGGCAAGGATGTCAGGCTCTCGAAGTTCATCAATCTCTACGGGTGCGAGATCGGAAGCGAGACCAAAATCGGCGCGTTCGTCGAAATCCAAAAACACGCCAAGGTCGGCAGCCGCTGCAAAATCTCCAGCCACTCCTTCATCTGTGAGGGGGTTTCCATCGAAGATAACGTCTTCATTGGGCATGGAGTGATGTTTATCAACGACAGCTATCCGCGGGCGACAAGTGCCGACGGAAGCCTTCAAACCGAGGCCGACTGGAGGGTCGAGCGTACGGTGATCAGCAAAGGCGCATCGATTGGCTCGGGCGCCACAATCCTCTCCAACATCACGGTCGGCGAGAACGCCATCGTTGGGGCCGGAAGCGTGGTGACCAAGGATGTTCCCGCCAACGCGGTCGTTGCAGGAAATCCAGCCAGGGTCCTGCGTTACCTCGATCCGGCCGGAAATGCTTCAGATACCGACGCGGTGCCTTTTCTCGATCTGGTGACGCCTCATGTCGAACTCGAGAATGAGCTCGTGGGAGTATTTCGCCAGGGGCTGCGTACCGCAGGGTTCGTCGGCGGAGCCGGCGTGGAAGATTTCGAGAAGGCATTCGCCAATTTCTGCGGTGCCAGTTATTGCGCGGCCGTGAGCAGCGGGACGGATGCGTTGCGTTTTGCTTTGATGGCTTCAGGCGTGCAACCCGGAGACGTGGTTGTCACCGTTCCCAATACGTTCATCGCCACTACAGAGGCAATCTCGCAGGCCGGGGCCATTCCTGAATTCGTGGATGTGGACGAACTCACGCTGAACATGTCTGTCGAAATGCTTCAGCAGTATCTTGAGAGGCACTGCACGCAGGATGCGACAGGCAAGCTCATCAGCCAACGCAGCGGCCGGCCTGTCACAGCAATTGTTCCTGTGCACCTTTACGGCCAGATGGCCGATATGGATTCGATCATGAGACTTGCCAACAGGTACGGTCTCATCGTGATTGAGGATGCATGCCAGGCGCACGGCGCCGAGTATCTTTCGCGGGAACACAATCGTTGGATGAAGGCCGGATCAATGGGGCGCGCGGCCGCCTTCAGCTTCTATCCGGGGAAAAATCTCGGAGCTTGTGGCGAAGGCGGAGCCGTAACCAGCAATGACTCTGCGCTGGTGAGCACGATCAAGATGTTGCGCGATCACGGCCAGGTTAGAAAGTACTACCACGACCTGGAAGGTTATAACGGACGGCTCGACACGATCCAGGCGGGACTTCTTCACGTCAAGCTTCCTCATCTGGTGGGCTGGAACGCTCGGCGTCGCGAGCTGGCATCGGATTACAATCACCTGCTCGCATACAACGATGCAGTGGGCCTGCCCTATGAACCTTCATGGTCGCGCGCCGTTTATCACCTCTATGTGATTCGCACCAGCGACCGCGACGGCATGATGAATCATCTTAAGCAGGCGGGTATCGGCAGCGGAATTCACTATCCGATTCCGTTGCATTTGCAGAAGGCGTATGCCTCGCACAATTACAGCAAGGGGGACTTTCCCATTGCGGAGCGGGCTGCCGAGGAGATTCTGTCGCTGCCCATGTTCCCGCAGTTAACAGCAGCTCAGCAGTCCAGGGTAGCGGAGGCTGTACTGGCCTTCGCCGGTAAAGTTCTGCAAGGTGTGGGCAAGCAATAAGAAGCCTCAATGCACGGCAAGCACGTGCGGGCCAGGGCGAGAGAGTCAGATTCTTAGTAAGGAGACCCAGTGTCGAGCCTACTGTCGTATGTACTGGTGACGCCCGCTCGCAACGAGGCGCGCTTCATCGAATCGACGATCCAGTCGGTCGTGGCACAGACTTCGCGTCCGCTCAGATGGGTCATCGTCAGCGACGGGTCGACAGATGGCACCGATGAAATCGTCAGCAGATATGCGGATTTGCACGACTGGATTGAATTGCTGCGCATGCCCGAGCGTAAAGAACGCCACTTCGCCGGGAAGGCATACGCCTTCAGAGCGGGCAAAGGGCGGACTGACGATCTGTCCTATGATGTAATCGCCTCGCTCGATGCGGACATTACCTTTGACAGCGAATACTTTTCTTTTCTGCTTGGTAAACTCGCAGTCGATCCCGCGCTGGGTGTGGTGGGTACGCCGTACGAGGAGAAGTCAGGAGAGATTTTCGACTACAGGTTCACCAGCCTCGATCATGTCTCAGGAGCGTGCCAGGTATTCCGGCGCGAGTGTTATGAGGCGATCGGCGGATACGTACCGGTGAAACGGGGAACCATCGATTGCATTGCCGTAATCTCCGCGCGGATGAAGGGGTGGAAGACCCGCACGTTCACAGACAAGGTGTGCCAGCACCATCGCATCACGGGCACAGCACAGGCCAGTCCGGCGAAGGCGAACTTCAACACCGGAGTGATGGACTACGTAATGGGAAACCACCCATTGTGGCAGTTGTTTCGAGCGGCGTATCAGATAACCAAGAAGCCGTACATTTTCAGGGGACTTGCACTGGAGACGGGCTATCTCTGGTCATTTCTCCGGCGCGTGGAAAGGCCAGTGACGCGCGAATTTGTAAAGTTCCATCGGCGCGAACAGATGGCCAGACTCAAAAGCAAACTTTCGTTGAGGTCCCTCGCCCGGAACAGCGCCGCGCCGGTGCACAGCGAGGTGCGGGAAAACAGCTGAGTCATATCCAGGCGGCGAGCGAGTTTGCGCCGAATGAAGCTGGCAAGCAGGATTATGGTGCAGGATCACACGATGAGCATTTCTCGGCGGGAAAATTCGGTGTTGAGTGACAGACGGGATAGCGAGGAACCCGGCCTTGAGAACGCGCGCGAATTGGATACGCGTATTGAGCCCCGTGCTACCGTCATCGTGAATGCCGACGACTGGGGAAGGGACGTCGCAACGAGCGATCGCACGCTCGACTGCATGCTTCATGGCGCGATTTCATCCGTAAGTGCAATGGTTTTCATGGAAGATTCGGAGCGCGGCGCAGATCTGGCGAGGCAGTATGGCATCGGCACAGGCCTCCATCTGAATTTCACATTGCGCTATTCTGCCCGGAACTGCCCCCGCGGCTTGATGGACCGCCAGGAACTGATTCGCCGTTTCCTCACTTCAAGCCGCCTGGCACCGATCTTCTATCATCGCCGTCTGGTCACGTCGTTTGACTACGTGGTGAAGGCGCAGCTCGAAGAGTACGAGCGGCTCTACGGCACCAAAGTCAATCGCGTGGACGGCCATCATCACATGCATTTATGCCGAAACGTGATTGTGCAGGAACTTATTCCGGCGTGCGCCATCGTGCGCAGGAATCTTTCATTCCGGAACGGAGAAAAGGGCTACTTCAACCGGCTCTATCGCCGCCGCCAGGACCAGCGTCTGGCACGCCGCCATCCGATGACGGATTTCTTCTTTGATCTGCAGCCGATGGCCCCGATTGAAAGGTTGAAGGAGATTTGCTTGCTTGCCCGGCAATTCAACGTTGAGATCGAGACACATCCGATCCGCGACAGCGAGTACGCGTTTTTGATGAGGGGGGGACTTGCGGGCTGCGCCGAACAAGTTGCCGTGGCCCGAGACTACATGCTGCGCTCGCACGGGCCAGGCAACGGCGCCGAAAACCCCGCAGTCCATCAACAGGAATGGAGGATCTCAAGGTGAGCATAGCAAGCGCCCTGAAATCGCTGAACATGGCCCCGGAAATGCATCGCGCGCACATTTCGGTGTGTGTTTGCACATATAAGCGCCCGGAAATGTTGCGGCACCTGCTGACGGAGCTCGGCAACCTGAAAACAGAGAATCAATTCACGTACTCAATCCTAGTGGCTGATAATGACGAAGCAAGATCGGCGCAGGATACCGTGGAAGAACTGCGTCGTCTACTTCCGGTGTCGATTCGCTACTTTTGCGAGCCGAGACGCAATATTGCCCTGGCACGAAACAAGGTAATTGAAAATGTGCAGGGAGAATATGTCGCGCTGATCGATGATGACGAGTTCCCGACTGAGACATGGCTCCTGACGCTCTTCAATACCTGCAATGAATATAAGGTTGACGGTGTTCTTGGCCCCGTGGTGCGCCACTTTGATGAAACCCC
Source organism: Acidobacteriaceae bacterium (assembly GCA_003164255.1). GTDB lineage: Bacteria > Acidobacteriota > Terriglobia > Terriglobales > Acidobacteriaceae > Telmatobacter. The sequence continues at coordinate 12,476 of PLST01000185.1, forward strand.
GCCTGCCTGGTTCAAGAAGAGCAAAATCTATGATCGCGAGTCAAATCCAACCGGCGAAGTGGTGCGATGGGAGGATTCACGAACGGGCAATGCCTTGCTCAGGCGGCGTGTGGTTGCGGCGGATCCGGCTCCGTTCAGGCCGGAATTCAGAGCGGGAGAAGATCAGGATTTTTTCAGACGCAAGATCGAAGCAGGGTTGCGATTCATCTGGTCGGCCGATGCTGTTGTTTTTGAGACCATTCCTCCGGCGCGATGGAAGCGCTCCTATATTCTGCGAAAAGCCCTGATTCAAGGGGCAACCGCGGCCTTGCAGCCAAATTGTGACGCAAAGAATATTGCCAAGTCATTAATTGCTGTGCCGCTCTATGCGCTGATTGTGCCGTTTGCGCTGCTCGCCGGGCAAAGCAGATTAATGACGCTGCTGATCAAGCTCTTCGACCACTCAGGCAAGTTGCTGATGCTTGCGGGCTTCAATCCAATCCGAGAGGAATATGTAAGCGAGTAGGGAGCAGGCGTTATCGACGCGTTACCCATGAGCCATCAGCGGCCTAAGAATATCAACGGGTTGGAAATGATGAAGGAGATTGTTGCAGGAATGGAAGACCGGGAAGTACCAATTCGCGTTGAAGGAAACCTGCTGCGTGTGGCGCGCCTCGACGCGGAGCTGTACCAGTTTACGTCCAATCCGGAAGCGCTTGTGGAAAGGCTGCGCGCCTCTGGGGAGCGCATCGACATCTTCACTTTCCTGCAGGGATTGCCTGAAACTGCGCCTCGGCACCCATATCACATGGAGTGGGATAACCTAGCGGTCCTTAAGGTGTCAACCTTTGAGAATTGGTGGAACCACCAGATCCGCTCGACGGGCAGGAATCGTGCGAGACAAGCCGTAAAGAAGGGAATCATCCTGCGTGAGGTCCCATTCGACGAGGATCTGGTTCGCGGCATCTGGGGAATCTTCAATGAGAGCCCCGTGCGCCAGGGACGTCGCTTTCGTCATTACGGCAAGGACATCGAGACGGTTCACCGGCTGGTTGGGACGTATCTCGAATACAGCACATTCATCGGGGCGTTTCGAGGAGAAGAGCTGATCGGCTTCATCAAAATGGTTGCCGACCAGACAGGAGTGCAGGCCGGCCTGATGAATATCCTTTCGAAGGTCCAATACAAGGACACAGCGCCGACCAACGCGCTGCTTGCGCAGGCCGTAAAATCCTGTGCCGATCGTGGAATCTCGTACCTCGTCTACGACAACTTCGTTTACGGAAAAAAACTGACCGACAGCCTGATCAACTTCAAGGAACGCAATGGATTCGAGCGCGTGAATATACCGCGTTACTACGTTCCGCTGACACCTCTCGGCCAGGTTGCGTTGCGTATGGGTTTCCAGCACCGGTTGGTGGAAAGATTCCCTGAGCCCATTGCAAGGAGACTTCGTGAACTTCGCCGACAGTGGCACAGGCGCGGCATTCCATCTGCCGACCAAGCCTTCTAGGAAAAGGACGAGAGATTATGCCCGGGCTTGTTGGTCTAGTTACGAAGATGCCTCGAGAGCGTGCTGAAGCGGAACTGCTTCGGATGGTCTCGTCACTTCGTCACGAGCAATCGTATATTTGCGGCACCTGGACGGACGAATCCCTCGGCCTCTATGTGGGCTGGGTGTCGCGAAGTGGACCGCACGCGCAGGAAATGCCTTTGGTTAACGAGCGTGGCGACCTGGTGCTCTTTTTCTCGGGCGAAGACTATAGGGAACCGAACACCGTGGATCTGCTGAGGAAGCGGGGTCACTCGCTGCACGCCGACGGTCCCGAATACCTGGTGCATCTTGCCGAGGAAGATTCCGAGTTTCCTCGCAGCCTGAATGGGCGGTTTCAGGGGGTGCTGGTTGACGCCGGCAAGGGGACGGCCCGTCTTTTCAATGATCGCTACGGGATGCAGAGAGTCTATTTTCATGAGGCCGCCAACGCATTCTATTTTGCCGCCGAGGCCAAGGCGATTCTTGCGGTGCGTCCGGAGTTGAGATCGGTTGATCCCGATGGCTTGGCGCAGATCATTTCCTGTCGTTGCACGCTGGGAGGCCGCACGCTTTTCAAGAACATCCAAGTGCTGCCGCCTGCCTCCGCGTGGACTTTCAGGCGTGGGGCGATCGTACGAAAGTGCGCGTACTTCGAACCAAAGGAGTGGGAGGAGCAGCCAACCCTTGAACCGGAGTCCTACTATGAGGAGTTGCGCGAGGTCTTTGCTCGCAACCTTCCGCGCTACTTCGAGGGAGCTGAGCGAGTGGGCATCTCTCTCACCGGAGGGCTCGACACCCGGATGATCATGTCGTGGCAAAAGGCCATACCTGGATCGTTACCTTGTTACTCATTCGGAGGGATGTATCGGGATTCCCAGGACGTCCTGGTGGCGCGAAAGGTCGCCCAAGCATGTGGGCAGCAGCATGAAGTCATTTCGGTCGGCGAGGAGTTTCTGGAACAATTCCCGCAGTACGCCGAGCGAACAGTTTTCCTTACCGATGGTTGCGTGGGTGTGAATCATGCGCCGGATTTGTATGTGAACGAACGCGCAGCGAAGATTGCGCCGGTGCGCATGACGGGGAATTATGGTGGAGAGGTGCTTCGCCGCATTCGGGCATTCAGCCCTCTGGACCCTGCGCCAGGGTTGTTTCAGCCTGAGGTTCAAGCCGGTCTTGAGCGCGTCCACGAGACCTATCGCGAGCTCACGGAAGGGCATCCACTTTCGTTTGCCGTGTTTCGCCAAGCTCCGTGGTTCCATTCTGGCCTGCTCAGTCTTGAGCAAACGCTGCTTTCGGTGCGATCGCCGTATCTCGACAACCAGTTTGTCAAGACTGCATTTCGAGCGCCGGATTCGGTTCTCGCGAATGACCTGCTCTCGCTGCGCATGATTGCCGATGGCGATGAGAACCTGCGACGGATACGGACCGATCGCGGGCTCGGGGGCAGCCTTCCCCGCCTGGGCGCCGCAGTCCAGCGCGCGCATCTGACATTCACGTTCAAGGCCGAGTATGCCTTCGACTATGGAATGCCGCAGGCGGTGGCCCGTGCCGACCACGCGCTTGCACCGCTTCATCTGGAAAAACTGTTCCTCGGCCGGCACAAGTTCTATCACTTCCGCACATGGTACCGGAACGCTCTCAGCAGCTATGTGAAAGAAATGCTGCTGGACTCGCGCACGCTCTCACGGCCCTACCTCAAGAGAGAAACGGTCGAGCACCTAGTCTCGTCGCACCTTCGCGGGGAATCGAACTACACCAAGGAGATCCACAAACTGCTTACGCTCGAACATTTTCATCGCTTGTTTATCGACACTGTATGACGCAACTGATTGGCACATTCGTTTGCATCGCGTTCATTGGCTGGCTGTTTTACCTGGCCCGCGATGTCGAAGCGCACCCTTCATGGGCGCTTTGGATTCCGACTGTCTGGATGCTGATCAATGGTTCGCGCGCGGTTTCCACATGGCTGCATCCCGAGCAGGCAATCTCTCTTGCGCAACGGTTCACCGAAAGCAGTCCACTCGATGCGACCGTCTATGGGGGACTAACGGTGGCGGGGGCACTTGTGCTCAATACGAGATCGCGCCAGGTGAAGGAGTTTCTGCGCGAGAACGTGCCGCTGATCGTCTTCTTTGCTTATTGTGCGCTGAGCATCACGTGGTCAGATGCGCCCTTCATCGCGCTCAAACGCTGGATCAAATCCCTTGGGGACCTGGTGATGATCATGGTGGTTCTCACCGACCCATTTCCATTGATTGCGGTCAGGCGCGTTCTCACCCGCGCCGCCTTCCTCATCCTGCCGGTATCGGTGCTTTTCATCCTGTGTTTTCCCGGCCTGGGCAGCGCCTTCATGCCTGAAGACGGAACCATCATGTATTTCGGCGTGACAACCTTCAAGAACGAACTTGGCATGGTCTGCATGGTTCTTGGCTTGTCGGCACTGTGGGCGTTCTTGAACGCATACCTCGATCGAGCCACGCCACATCGGGCAGGCCGTCTTTTTTCCTATGGCGCGATGATCGGCACCACAGTCTGGCTCATTGTGAGAGCCGACTCCATGACGTCGCTGTCCTGCTTCGGCCTTGCGGGGGCGGTCATGGTCCTCCTTTCACAGGGTTGGACAACACAATGGAAGAAGAGCGCGCACGTCATTCTCTGGTCCGCATTTGCCGTGCCGTTGTTTGCGCTGTTTCTCGATACGGTCGGAACCCTGGTGCACACACTGGGTCGAAATGGAACTCTGACGGGACGAACAGACATTTGGAAAGCGGTATTGGCGATGCACACGAATCCGTTGCTCGGCACAGGATTTGAGAGCTTCTGGCTGGGCGGCCGCCTTGAGCGCGTGTGGAACATGAGCGTGCAGGGCATCGAGGAGGCGCATAACGGTTACCTCGAGATTTACCTGAACCTGGGTTGGATCGGCGTGTTTCTTCTGATCTGGCTGCTCGTTTCAGCTTATCGCCGTGCGATGAACACCTATCAGGTTGATCCGGGCACCGGAAGACTGTGCCTGGCCTACCTTGTTGCCGCAATGATTTACAACCTCACGGAGGCAGGATTCAGAATGCTTACTCCAATCTGGTTTGCTTTTCTTCTTGCAGTCACCGTTGTTCCGGCGGGCGTGGCCCTACCGGAGCGAAAGCGAACATCTGCACTGTCGTGGACACCGCAGGCCGAGCCAAGGCGAGTCAGGATTCTTCAATAACTTCGATGCAAGATGCAGGTGAATAGAACAGGAATGCCGGTCACACTAAAATTCGCGGGACGTCAAAGGCAAGCGGCGCTTGTGGCTCGAGATCGGAGTCAGCATGAAGCCCTTTGATGAAAATGGAGCATTTGCTCCTTCAGTAGATGTAGGTGGAGAAACGCTTCGCCGTCTTGCGGTGAAAGGCGCGGGCAAGACGATTCTTTCAGGCGGGTACGTCCTCGCCATCCAGGTGGTGGCCACGGTTTTCCTGGCGCGCCTACTCACGCCGCGCGACTTTGGCGTGGTGACGATGGTGACGACCTTCAGTCTGCTGCTGTCGTCGTTCGGCATGAATGGCTTCACAGAGGCGCTCATCCAGCGCGAACAAATCGATCGCACGGTGACGAGCAATCTGTTTTGGATTGTCGTGGCCGGCGGCTTGTTTCTGGCCAGCGGATTTGTGGCGGCAGGATCGTGGTTGGCAAAGTTTTACGGCGAACCATTGGTGGCGCCCATTTCCGCAGGTCTCTCCGTATCTATCTTTCTGGATACCGTCTCGGTGATGCACCTGGCACTGCTTAAGCGCGCAATGCGTTTTTCAGCGGTGGCCAATAATCTGGTCGTCGCCCGGGTAGCGTCGGTTCTTGTCTCCATCGCGTTTGGCCTGGCCGGCTGGGGATATTGGGCGTTGGTGATGGGGGCCATCGCGCAATCGTTGTGCGGCACGATCGGTGCGTGGATGATGTGCCGCTGGATCCCAGGACGCCCACGGAATGCTGAGGGCACAGGTGCAATGGTGCGGTTTGCGATGTATACCTATGGCCGCTACAGCGTGAATTACTTTACGCGCAACACAGACAACCTTCTCGTCGGCTGGCGCTTTGGCGCGCCAGCGCTCGGCTTCTACAAGAAGGCCTACGATCTGTTTTCGCTTTCGGCGAGCCAACTTGTCGCCTCCACGTCAGTGGTTGCGGTCTCGGCGTTGAGCCGCGTCATAGACGATGACGCAAAATATCGCCGCTACTTGCTTGGCTCCATTGCCGTGATGGCTTTTCTGGGCATGGCGATCTCGGGCAACCTCACCTTGATTGGAACCGATCTGATTCGTCTGCTTCTGGGGCCCGGCTGGGGTACAGCAGGAAGAATCTTCACCTATTTCGCGCCCGGAATCGGAATCATGATTGTTTACGGAACCCACGGGTGGATTCACCTCTCCATTGGCAGGGCCGATCGCTGGTTCCGCTGGGGAATCGTGGAGTGGACGGTCACCATCGGCTTGTTTATCGCTTCGCTGCATTGGGGGCCTTCAGGCATCGCAGCGGCGTGGTGCCTCTCGTTCTGGATTCTGACTGTTCCAGCCATGTGGTATGCGGGCAAGCCGATCGCGCTTGGCGTCGGTTCGATTCTGGACGTGGTGTGGAGATATACGGTCGCTGCCCTGGCGGCTGGAATTGCGACCAAACTGGTTTTATCGCAATGGGGATTTCTGGCGAGCGCAACCGGGGTAAAGGGAGCGGCACTCCGGGTCGCCTTTGTTTCCGTGGCGTTCGTGGTTCTCTATCTCGCCGGCGTAGTCATTCTTCATCGTGGCTTTGCGCCGCTCCGCAGACTCATTGGCCTGCTCCGCGAAATGACTTCGGCCAGGCGCGCTGAGGCAACAGCGACGGTTGACCGAAGCGAGAGAGAGTACGTGAAAGCGAGCGCAATATTACTCATCCTGCTTGGTTGTGCCGTGTCCGGGCGTGCGCAGGCATGGTCGGGCCTGCTCAAGCCGGGCCAGGCGATTGACTGGTCGCATGCAGGCGTTGGCGGAATTCCTCCGCGCCTCAGTCAATGCGCCAGCCTCACGCCTTCAGCGACGCTTGAGCAAATCAACTCCGCGCTTGCCTCCTGCGCAGCGGGGCAGACGGTGTACCTGGGGCCCGGAACCTATACCGTTGACGGCACCGTGCACGTTCCCTCGAACGTGACCCTGCGCGGGGCCGGCGCAGACAAGACCATCCTGAATGCGACTGGGCACGGCGGAGGAGACGTGATCAGCATGGGCTCGGGGCAGGTGCCTTACAGCCCATTCCGGATTTTGAGTGGCGCCTCGGCAGGGTCCACCAGTATCGAAGTAAGCAACGCGGCGGATATTCGGCCGGGCATGTACCTGGTGATTGCCGAAATCAACAATCCGGATTTCGTTTCAACGGCAGGAAGCGGCGGGAACTGCGACTGGTGCGATGGCGGATGGACCGAAAAAGGGAGCTTTGCGCGCGGCCAGATTGTGGCCGTGACAGCAAAGTCCGGGAAGACGCTTGCAATCTCGCCGGGACTCTACAGCGCGTATACCCATACGCCCATTGGCGTGGCGTTCAATATGGCCGCGAGCTACGCTGGCGTTGAAAATCTCCAGGTGCTTGCGAACAACACCGGCTACGGCGCGAATTTCGGGCTGTCGAGATGCGCTTACTGCTGGATCAAGGGCGTGGAATCGAATTATGCAGATGGGGATCACGTGGAAGTGTACTGGGGCTTCCACGACGAAATACGCGACAGCTACTTTTCGAACGCATTTCTTCATGCGGCTGGAATTCACGATTCCGATCTTCAGATTGCATCGAAGACAACGGCCAGTTTGATCGAGAACAACGTGATTGAACGCACGCACGCCGCCATCATGCTGGAGTGGGGAGCAGCCGGCAACGTGGTTTCGTACAACTACACGATGGGCGAGTTTGACAGCGGCGCGACCAATCTCGACATCGGCGGCATTGAATTCCATGGAGCGCATCCACAGTACAACCTTCTCGAAGGCAACGTGCTTACGCTGATTGATGAAGATGCAGTGTGGGGAAGTTCAAGCCAGACCTCCGCGTTCCGGAACTGGGTGGTCGGCACAAACAAGATTTGCAGCCCGACGTCGGGCCGCGGCGAAGTGAAGTGTTCAGGAGCCTATGGGCACTATGGATTTCAGGCAGCCCGCGCCGTCGAGCTTGTCTACTCGGACACTGCAAACAACTTCATCGGCAATGTCGTTGGTTCCGTGCAAATGCAGACCATGAAGGGGTACAACTCTCCCGTCGCGCAAAAACAGTCGATCGAATATCCGGCCGAGCGCAGCTATGACGCGGTTGCTTATGGCTGGTCGTTCGGATACGGCAGCACGAGCGATGAGGGAGCGGGTACAGGATGCGGCGGTGGAGAACCGCCGTGCCATCACTCAGGAACTTCGACAAAGCAGTTTCTTCATGGAAACTACAACAACATTGGCGCGTCTACCGCCTGGGCAGCCGGCGTGACCCACGAACTGCCTGCATCGTT
>PLST01000422.1:0-4420 GCA_003164255.1 Acidobacteriaceae bacterium
TTAATCTGCACGTCGCCTTCCTGCATGATGTTGAACAGCGCCACCTGGATCTTGGCGGCAAGGTCGGGCAGCTCGTTGATGGCAAAAATACCCCGGTTGGCGCGCGGCAGCAATCCATAATGCATGGTCAGCTCGCTCGACAGGTCCTCTGACCCTCGCGCCGCCTTGATAGGATCCAGATCCCCCACCAGGTCGGCGACGGTAACGTCCGGTGTGGCGAGCTTTTCCACGTAGCGATCGTCGCGCTTCAGGAACGAAATCGGCGTAGCATCGCCCCGTTCAGCAATCAAATCGCGGCATCGTTTACAAAGCGGCATGTATGGATTGTCGCGAATCTCGCATCCGGCCACGTAAGGCGTCTGCTCATCGAGCAGTGCGGTAAGCGCTCGCAAGATGCGACTCTTGGCCTGTCCGCGCAACCCCAGCAGAATAAAATTCTGCTTCGACAAAACGGCATTCACAATTTGCGGAATCACCGTGTCTTCGTAGCCGATGATGCCGGGAAAAAGCGTTTCTCCCGACTTGAGGCGCGCAATCAGGTTGGCGCGCATCTCGTCCTTGACGGTTCGTGTTTTCAGGCAGGCTTCAGGGAACTGTGTACTGGTGCGCAGTTCCCCCAGTGTTTGGGGAAGCGGGCGAGCTGCGGGCATCTGTGAGCTCCTGCGGCCAGCTTCGTGCCGGGGACCGGCCGTTGTTTGAATCTACTATAGACGCGGCGTGAAGTCATTCGTCGCTCATCAAGAACCCTCGAAACTTCATTCGAGTTCGAAATAAATCCTTGGCCATCCCCTGCCGAATATTACAATTTGAAAGATTTGACCCAAATCTCCATCCGTACGGGAGATCCTCAATGACCGCAACTCCGGAACTCAGCCCGCAGCCGCATCCCTTCCAAATCCAACGCCTGGACGCCGATGCCGCGGGCACCGCAATCTTCCGTCTCTCAGGACCGCTCACAGCGCGCGCCATGTACGAGTGCCAAACGCCCGACGCTGCCGGCAGCGTGCTCAGTTTCCATTCCACCCCCGAGGAAAAAATTCCTGCCCTCAACATTCTCGACATCACCGCCGTCCCCTACGTCGATTCCATGGGCCTCGGCATGATCGTCACTCATTACGCCCATTGCAAGGGCAAAGGTATCCGCATGGTCCTCGTCGGCGTCGGCCCGCGCGTCCTTGAACTCTTCAGGCTAACCAAGGTGGATCGCTTTCTCCCCATGGCCCGCACCGTCGAGGAAGCCACTGCGCTTCGGCATTCCTGACCATCCCCCCACAATCGAACCGCGCTCCTCTATCATCCAATCAACGGAGCTCGACCATGACAGCAGCCGTTTTGCGAAATTCACAGCCGGCACCCGCAAAACCGGCGCGCCTCACCCGCGCCCGCCGCACCGTCCTCCTCAAAGCGCTCGCCGATCCGCGTCGCTTCGAACTCCTTGAAAAGATCGCCCGCGCCGGCTGCCCGCTGGGCTGTGCACAGGCCCGTGCCGCCCTGCCCATTTCTGCGGCCACACTCTCGCACCATATCAAGGAGCTTGAGACCGCAGGCCTTATCTCCATTCGCCGCGAAGGCAAGTTCCACTTTATGTCGTTGCGCCCCGGCGTGCTGGAGTCACTCGCTTCAACACTTTCGGCCTTGGAACAAGTTCCCTGCGGCCCCGCTGAAGGCCAGCCTCGATAAATTTCCACAATTGACTTGAATCCTTTCTCCTGCCTGTCTAATCAATTCGATAGTTGTCGAAACGTCGAATCAATGACGGATCGATTCAGGAGCAGAAACATGAGCAGTCTTCAGGGAAAAGTCGCGCTGGTTACCGGCGCATCGAAGGGCATTGGCGCCGCCATCGCCCTTGAGTTGGCGGCGCGCGGCGCCGCTGTCGCAGTCAACTATTCAGGCAGCAAGGCCGGCGCGGACAAAGTCGTCAAGGAAATTGAAGACGCTGGCGGCAAGGCCATCGCCATCCAGGCCAATCTTGCTGACCCTGAATCCATCGGCCCGCTTGTGGCCACCGTTGCCAAAAAGCTGGGCCCCATCAACGTGCTCGTCAACAACGCCGGGATCTACGACTTCAGCCCCATTGAGGGAATTACCCCAGAGCACTTCCACAAGCAATTCGATGTCAACGTGCTCGGCCTCCTACTCACCACGCAGGCTGCGCTTCAGCACTTCAGCCCCGCCGGCGGAAGCATCATCAACATCGGATCGGTCGCGGCTTCGGGCGTGCCTGCCGCCTCGGTCTACTCAGCCACCAAGGGCGCGGTCAACTCGATCACCGTCGCGCTCTCAAAGGAGCTCGGTCCAAAGCAGATTCGTGTGAACGCACTTAATCCAGGCATGGTGGAGACGGAGGGAACGCTTACGGCCGGTTTCATCGGCAGCGACTTTCATCAACAGACCATCAAGGACACGCCGCTCGGCCGCATCGGGCAGCCGGATGATATCGCTTCGATCGCCGCGTTCCTCGCTTCGGATGACTCAGCCTGGGTGAGCGGACAAACCATCCAAGCCTCAGGCGGCGCGCGCCTGTAAGCCGGCTCACGCCCGCTCAGCCTCCAGCAGTTGGCGCTTGCGATCCACTCCCCACCGGTACCCGGTGAGTGACCCGCTTGCGCCAACCACGCGGTGGCAGGGCACCAGCAATGAGACGCGATTCAGAGCGCAGGCGCGGGCCACGGCACGCGTCGATTTTTCCATCCCCATTTCGCGCGCCAGTTGGCTGTAGCTGCGCGTTTCGCCGCGCGGAATGGCGCGCAGCGCCTGCCACACGCGCAGTTGAAACGCTGTCCCGCGCAGGTCCAGCGGTTGGGCAGCGGCCGTCTTCTTCCCCGCCCCAGCATGTGGCATCACGTTCGCCACCGCCAGCTCTACCCAGCGCGCCATCGAGGAGTCGCGGCGCAACTCGGCCTGCGGAAACTCTTCGCGCAAACTCGCTTCAGCCTCGGCCGCGGTGCCAGCCAGCGCCAGCCAGCATAGCCCGCGCTCCGTTCCGCCCACGATCACCCAGCCGAAAGGTGAACGGGCTGCAGCCCACGTGATCTTCTCGCCTTTGCCGCCTTTGGCAAAGCGTGCAGGTGTCATGCCCAGTTGCGCGCCTTCATACGCCCGGCTCGATGAACCGAATCCCGCTTCATAAATTGCGTTGGTCACGCTGTCTCCTTGCTTGAGCGCCTTGCGCAGTGAGCCGGCCCGGAGCGCACGCTGGTAGCCGAGCGGGCTTACGCCCATCTCGCGCTTGAAGAGCCTCTGGACCGTGAACGGACTCATGCCCGCGACGCGTCCCAACTCCTCAAGCCGAACCGGCCGGTCGAGATTCGCCTCAATTTGTCTGCGAACCCTGTCCAAAGGGTTGCTGCTCGCAGTGCCAGGCTTGCACATCTTGCAGGCGCGAAAACCTGCGCCCTGCGCCTCCGCAGCCGACTTGAAAAATCGCACATTCGCCTTCAACGGCCGCCGGCTCGTGCAGTTCGGCCTGCAGAACACCCCGGTCGTCGTCACCGCATAAAAGAAGTCAGCCGCCGAATCTCGCGCCAGCACCTTCTGCCACGCGGCCTCGCGGTCAACACCCATATCAGAACTCGCGTTGCCTGCTAACTCGACCCTGCTCTCCACTGATTTTGCCGTGCTCATCATGGACACCATCGTCGCTCATCCCGCCCGTTCCCGCTATCCGCTTCTTGCGCCCAATTCCCCATTTCCACGGGAGCAAACCCGCAATTCAAATTGACCGCAAAAACCAGATCAGTCACGATGGACGTCAATTCCGGTCTGGAGGGCAAACACTCGGGCTCGGGAGTATGAATATTGATCGTTCCCGACGCCGACGTAAACCAGCTAAACCGCTGCCCTGAAAGCGGTTGGCCATCGGCCCGCACGTTGTCCTCAGGCTTCCCACCCGCAAGGGGAACAACGCCAATTCATCTGGAGGCATCCTAGACTGGCAGGAGACATTATGAAAAAGCTTCACTTCGCGTTAGCTCTCGCAGTCCTTTCCACGAGCCTTATGGGCGGTTCAGCATTTGCCCAGGACCGGGACCATCACGACAACCACACCTACGTCCAGCATAAGGAATGGAAGAAAGGCGCTCCCATCAAGCACGAGGACTGGGATCGCGGCGATAAGGTGGATTACCACCAGAATCACCTGGCCGCCCCGCCGCGCGGTTACGAGTGGCGCCAGGTAGATGGCAACTACATACTCGCCAACAGTTCCAATTTTCAGATCCGCACCGTAATCCGCATTCCGTAACGCACTTCCCCATCGGATAGGGCCGCCGGTTGACCCCCAATCGGCGGCCAAAGCCATCTACCCCATCTCCCCAACTCACTTAGCGCGCAGCATCGCCTCAGCCCTCGCCAGGTCTTCTTCCGTATCCACGCCGATGGTGTCTCGCGGCGCGTCCGCCACGTAGACCGCGATCCC
>PLST01000422.1:4503-10286 GCA_003164255.1 Acidobacteriaceae bacterium
CAGTGTGGTCACCTCAACCTCCGGCCGGCGAAACAGATCCAGAAGCGGAGGGAAAAAGTCAGCCGTCAATGTCGGCTCGTCGCCCTGGATGTTCACGTAAATATCGGCATCGATCTGCCGGGCAACCTCGCGGACTCGATCCGATCCGCTCGGGCAATCCGGCGACGTCATGGCTACCGGAATCCCGCGCTCCCGGCAAACTGCGGCCACTTCGTCGGAATCGGTCGCCACCACCACCGGGTCCATCAGCCCGGCCTCCGCGGCGGCACGCCACACCCACTCCACCATGGGCCGCCCCGCAATCTCGCGCAAAACCTTGCGGCTCAACCGCGTCGAACTCAGCCGCGCCGGAATCACCGCGGCGATACGGAGCCTGCTCATGCAGGCGAGTTTACAGCAGCGGGCGTCGAGCCTTCATCTCCACTGATCACGGTCGTGCTCCCCGCCCCAAGCCGTGCGTTCGTCCCCTGCGGTCCGGTTTGACCTGACCCCCAGCCGCCCGTATCATCAAGGGTGGGAATCGTGTACCGGCTCCGGTACGTTTCCCTGCCAGGCCGGCTTGGCCTGCGCCTCCACAATGCGCCCCTGGCGCCCCTTCCGGCGGAGTAGCTCAGATGGTTAGAGCGACGGATTCATAACCCGTAGGTCGGCAGTTCGATCCTGCCCTCCGCCACCAATCAAATTCCTAACGTAGAAGCCGCCTGGGCGGATTAGAAAACTTTCTCCTCCGAAATCCATGCGCGATCGGACCATAACACCGCCGATTCACCCAAAAAAACACCTGAGCACCATCATGGCTGGCTAAGCGCGCCTGCTATCCTGCGGCCATGAAGCTGAGACTCCTGCCTGCGTTTCTCGCGATCCTTTTGCCGCTGGCTGCCTGTGGCCCTCACGCCCAGCCCCCCGCAGCGTCCGATGCCGAAACCGCCGGCACGTCGCCAAGCGCCGCATCCTCGGCCGGTTTTGACTTCTATCTCCTCAACCTCTCCTGGTCGCCGGAGTTCTGTTACTCACATCCCTCTGCCGCTGAATGCGCCGCCCATGCCGCCTTTGTCCTCCACGGCATGTGGCCCCAGAATAACGACGGAGCTTATCCTGAAAACTGCTCGGATGCCCCCGGACCATCCAACCCCGCGCAGTACAGTGACATTTACGCCGACCCGGACCTTCTGGCGCACGAATGGCGCGCCCACGGCACTTGTTCCGGCCTGAGCGCCGACGCCTTTTTCTCCGCCGCGCGCACGGCTTACCGCTCTGTGGCCATACCGCCCACGCTCAGCGGACTCACCACCCAGGTTTCGCTTCCGCCCGATCAAATCCTCGATCTGTTCACGGCGAGCAATCCAGCCATTCCGCGCTCAAGCCTTGCCTTGAGCTGCGGACATAATTACCTCACCGCCGTGGAAATCTGCCTCGATAAGAACCTTCATCCAATCGCCTGCGGTGCAGTCCGCTCCTGCCGGGCCAATACGGTCCGCATCCCGCCGCCCACGTAATAGAGCGGTTCGGGAACTGCCTTATGGCGCAGCGGCAGCCGAGCAGAAAGCAGTGGGGCCAGGTTCCCCGCCGGCGGGTCCATCCCGGAGGGGTGACCGCTTGAACGATCCGCGGTTGGTCTTAGCTCCTTCTGCAGTTCCGTCGCCGTCCCTGAGCGCGATCGGCCGTTGCGGCGCGCTGCTATTTTCGTTGCGGTCAAAGCCCATTCCCGTGATCGATGAAACCGGTTATCTTCGCCCCGCTCTCAAATTACTGAAGGTGGGTATCTGCTTGACTCACCCTACCCCAAGATGTAGTGCTGCGTTGGGCACTGATAGAGTGGCGCAACATTAATCGTTCACAAGGCTTTCATGTAGGTCCGGAACCACGCCGCCAGTTCCGCGTCATCCATAAGGCCCTCGGCAACTGCCAGCATCACACGGATTATTTCTCGATTATCAGCTACAATTTCATAGCCATTTAACGGCAGGAACACGCCTCCAGATACGACAATGGCGGTTCGCTTATTGCCGTCCAGAAATGGATGGTTCCTTGCAATTCCAACGGCATAGGCGGCAGCAAGGTCGGCTGCATCTGGATTTCCGTACGCCTCAAGTTGTTGAGGACGGGCTAGCGCCGAGAGCAGCAATGCCTTGTCTCGCACTCCCGCCAGCCCGCCGTGTTCGGCTATCTGTTCATCATGAACCGCATAGACCACATTCTCAGCCACCCAGCGCCAAACCGATTCGCTCACTTTGAAAGCTCCCGGAGCGCATCGCGTCGATCCCGCATGAACTTCCGGGCTAGGGACATTTGCTCCTCAAACTCAGGATCATACGGGGTGATACGAAACCCATCGACAGACTCAGTCAGAAAGACAGAATCGCCCTTAACCACCTTGAGCCGTGCCAATGCTTCTTTGGGCAATACGATTCCTGTGGAGCTGCCTACATTTGTCAACTTCAGTTTCAACATGCCGTCTCTCCGTTGTACGAGTATAACGTAACATACACTCATACAATAATCGCAGTTGCGGGGTTTGGGGAATATTGGGTTTGGGCTTAATCCCCCGGAGCGTAAGACCAGGTTGAGCCGCTCTCAGTTAAACGGAACCAGATTGTGTCTCTCGCGGCAACAATGTTGAATCTGCGCAATTGAATTTACTCAAACATGCAATGCGTTGCTTGCATCCGCCCTGCACTCGCCGCGGGAGGATTCTTCCAAAACTGTGAAACACGACATCTTGGGTCAGGGTGAGTCAAGCAGATACCCAGCTTACTGAAAATGTTACCCTCGTCTGCCGATAGTTCCGACAGGCAGACCAAAAGTTGTAATGATCCTTTGTGCGCCCGGGTTTAAACTCATGAGGAGACGGTACTTTCCCCATGTCAGCCTCTAGACCAATTCCGGAGTCCCTTGGCGCGGAGCCATTATCCATCGCGGTCATCAGCCCCGACGATAAGCGCCGCAATGCGGCCATCTACGCTCTCGACAAGTTCCCCAATGGGCGAATCCGTGAATTCATCTCCTATCCCCCGGATGTCGAGTCGGTCACCCGGATGCTCAAGGAGAGCTTCGACGTCGTCATTATTGACCTCGACAGCGACCCGGAATACACCCTCGGCCTGGTCGAAAGCATCTGCGCCGATGGCGCCACCAACGTCATTGTGTATTCCGAGAACGTCGATCCCCGCCTCATGGTGCGCTGCCTGCGTGCCGGCGCACGGGAGTATCTCCATACCCCCATCACCCCGGCCGCCATGGCCGAAGCCCTGGCGCGCGTTTGGTCGCGCCGCGCGGAAACTCCTCATGTTGAGGTCGTTGAAGAAGTCGTTGAGGAGCAGCAGCAGCCCACCGGCAAACTCTTTGTGTTCCTCAGCGCCAAGGGCGGCTCCGGCGTTACTACCCTGGCCTGCAGTTTTGCCGTTTCTCTGGCCGAGCAGTCCAGCAGGCGCACGCTGCTCATCGATCTCAACCTTCCTCTCGGCGATGCGGCGCTCAACCTGGGCCTCAAGAGCAATTACTCCACCGTGAACGCCACTGAAAACGCCAGCCGGCTCGATGAACACTTCCTCTCCTCCCTGCTCGTCCAGCACGACTCGGGGCTCTGGGTTCTGGCTGCGCCCACGGAGATGACATCCGTACTGCCGGGCGAAGACGCCATCGGCACCCTGCTGCGAGTGGCCCTTGAGAGCTTTGACTACGTGGTCATTGACGCCGGATCAAGGCTCGATCTGCCCGGCTCGCAGAAATTCGATGACTCCGTAACCCTCTACCTCGTCACCCAGGTCGGCATTCCCGAACTGCGCAACGCAAATCGNNTTGACGAAGCGCAGGTTGCCAAGGCCCTCACTCGCCCCATTCGCTGGAAAATTCCCAATGACTATGCCGCGGTGCGCCAAATGCAGAACTCCGCCACTCCCCTCACCAAGGAAGATTCGCAGATTGCGCGAGCCATCCGGCAAATGACCCAATCCATAACCGGTGCGCCCGTGGAGCCGGAAAAAAAGAAGACCACCAGCTTTTTCTCCTTCCTTTAGAGCACTTTCGGCTTCTCCAGCTGCCTCTGCGCGCCACTTACGGTATCATTGCGTCTAAGGTATATGCGGCTGTTTCCCCTTAAGGCCCGCCCCGGTGGTGTGTGTGAACCGACTTTTCCAGCGTTCCGTTTTTGTGCTGTCCGTCTCCATCTTTGCCGCTCTCGGTCTCGGTTTTGCCCTGGGCGAATTCGGCCTCTTCGGCGTCCACGCAGGCAGCGATCAGGATGGCGCCTACCGCCAGATGCGCGTCTATGCCGAGGTGCTGCAGAAGATTCAGTCCGACTACGTCACCGAACCCAATATGGGCGATGTGACCGCCGGCGCCCTGCACGGACTGCTAGAGTCGCTTGACGCCGACTCCAGCTATCTGTCTCCCACCGAATACAAGATCTACAAAGACGAGCCGGCCGCCGGAAACGCCCAGGTGGGCATCACGGTCTCCAAGCGCTTCGGCTACGCCGATGTCGTCAATGTACTGCCCGGGTCGCCGGCGGACCAGCAGCATGTTGCCGATGGCGATGTCCTCGAGTCGATCGGCAGCCAATCCACCCGCGAGCTCTCGCTGGCCGTCATCCGGCTCATGCTTGAAGGCAAGCCAGGGAGCACGGTCGTTCTTTCCGTGGTGCGCCCGGCCAAGCCGGACCCTGACCATCTGACCCTCACCCGCGCCGTCGCCGCGCCTCCCGCCCTGGCTACGCAGGAATACGACAACGCCTCGATCCTGTACCTCAAGCCGGGCACGCTCACGGCGGACCGCCTGGACGAGATGGCAGCCAAGATCAAGGCCGCCCCCAAAGGCAGCAAGATCCTGCTCGATCTGCGCGATACGTCCGGCGATGCCCCCCAGGGAATCAGGCTGGCCAACTTCTTTATCAAGCAGGGAACCCTGGCTACGCTTCAGGGCCAGCAGTTTGCTACCCAGACCTTCGCTGCCGACCCCGCCCAATTCATTACCGCTGCGCCCGTCGCCGTTCTCGTCAACCGCGGCACTTACGGTGGTCCTGAACTGGCCGCCGCTGCCATTGAAGACCTCAAACGCGGCGATGTGGTCGGCGAGCGCACCTTTGGCGAGGGCTCGTTCCAGAAATCCATCGAGATGCCCGACGGCGGTGACATTCTGCTCACCGTGGCCAAGTTCCAAAGCCCGTCCGGCGCCAAGATTCAGGATGTTGCCGTCACCCCCAACGTGGTCGTCGCCTCACCCCTCGATGTGGAAGAAGGCGCCACGCCGTCCAAGGGCGACGAGATGCTCGACAAGGCTCTCGATTTGCTCAAGGCCAAGAGCGCCTGAGAAAACCGAACTCCTCGGGCTTGGGATGAAGCGGGGCGCGGCTTTTCGCCGCGCCTGTTTCTGCATTGGGCCGGCGGGTCCCGCTCTTACATCGCGTGGTACGCCTCTCACCCCGCGCACATCTCTTTGACCCGGCAAAATGCTAGCCTTAAACTGCAGCATTTTCTCGCAGGTTTTCTGGGGATATGCGCACGAGGCCTCAATCGCTTGGCTGCCAGCTCACAAACCCCTGTAAAAGAGCCCGGTTCCGGGCGGAGCCCCAAGCTTTCCCGTCCGCAGGTTCCCTCCCGGCGCAGCCGCAAGCTCGCGGGCCGCTCCGCGCTCGTCGTTCTGCTGCTGATGGCCATCATCACCGGATCCCTGGCCGGGCTCACCCTGGTCTACTCGGTCGACCTGCCGCAGATCGATGAACTCGAGCATTACCGCCCCTCCACAACCACCGACCTCTATGACCGCAAGGGCCGCATCATCGGCTC
>PLST01000548.1 GCA_003164255.1 Acidobacteriaceae bacterium
GCCTTCGTCTCCTCCGGGCTCAGCTTCACCTCGATCAGCACCGGCAGCTTTTTCCCCAATCGACCCGCGGCCTCATTCAGCCGCTCCGCCAGCTTCAGCGAATCCACCGAATCCACCGCATCAAAAATCTCCACCGCCCGCGCCGCCTTGTTCGACTGCAAATGTCCGATCAAGTGCACCAGCACCGGCGCATCCGCCGCTGCGTTGCTTCCTCCTGCGCGCCACTCTTTCACCCCTGCAGCCTTCGATGCAAACTCCTGCACGCGGTTCTCGCCAAACAGCCGCAGCCCCAGCTCCGCCGCCTCAACAATCTTCTCCGCCGCATACGTCTTCGACACGGCCATCAGCTCCACATCGCCGCGCGCGCGCCCCGCCGCGCGACAAGCCCGCCCGATCGCCTCTTCCAGCCGTTCGAGATTTTCCGCCAGTGCCGTCATCGCATCCCTGTCTGCGCGTCTTCATCCATCCGGAACGCCGCCGCAACTCGGTTCCATCCGTCCGCATCCAACAACCTTATGTGGACCGTTATTTTACTCACCATCTCCAACATCTTCATGACCTTTGCCTGGTACGGTCATCTCCGCTTCCGGCACGAGGCCCTTTGGAAGGTCGTCCTCGTCAGCTGGGGGATTGCCTTCTTCGAATACTGTTTCCAGGTTCCCGCCAACCGCCTCGGCGCAGACCGTTTTTCGCCCGTGCAGCTCAAAGTCATTCAAGAGGTCATTACGCTGATCGTCTTTGGCGTCTTCGTTACCTTCTACTTCGGAGAGCACCTGCGCTGGAACCACGCCGTCTCAGCAGCCTTCCTGGTCGGTGCAGTCTTCTTCGCTTTTCACCAGTTCTAGATTTGAAATAATTATGGGTGCCCCCGGTCCCTCGCCGTTGGGGACCGGGGAATGAAGAAGCCTGATGTCGCACCCTCAATCAGGAACAGAACCAACCCCACCACGCGCTTGTCCTGACCACTGACCACTGAACCCTGTTTCTCAGTGCCCGCGCTCTTCCAAATACTTCTCCGCCTCAAGCGCAGCCATGCATCCCGATCCCGCGGCCGTAATCGCCTGCCGGTAGCGCCGGTCCTGCACGTCGCCGCACGCAAACACTCCGGGAATCGCCTTGCCCCCGAACGTCGTCAGCACGTTGCCCGTCGTCTTGATGTATCCATCCTCGTCCAGGTCCATCTGCCCTTCAAACATCTTGGCGTTGGGCTCATGCCCAATGCCCAGGAACAGGCCCTTCACTGGCAACTCATCCTCCATGCCCGTCTTCACATTCTTCAGTTTCAGGCCCTTCACATCCTTCTCTTCCACGCCCAGCACCTCTACCACCACGGTGTTGGGGCGCAGTTCGATGTTGGGATGCGCCATCGCCCGCTCCAGCATGATCTTCGATGCGCGGAACGCGTCGCGCCTGTGCAGCAGCGTCACCTTCGAGGCAAAGCGCGTCAGAAACAGCGCTTCTTCCATCGCCGAATCGCCGCCGCCCACCACCGCGATCTCGTGCCCGCGGAAAAATGCCCCATCGCACGTTGCGCAGCTTGAAACTCCGTGCCCGATCAGCGCCTGCTCGCTCGGCAAACCCAGCCAGCGTGCGCTCGCGCCCGACGCCACAATCAGCGTCCGCGTCAAAATCTCGCCCGCCGCCGTATGCAGCTTGATCGGGTGCGCATTCAAGTCCACGCGGCTCAAATGCGCCAGCTGGAACTCCGCGCCAAACCGCGCCGCCTGCTTCTTCATGTTCTCAATCAGGTCAGGCCCCTGGATGCCTTCCGGCCAGCCCGGAAAATTCTCCACCAGCGTCGTGATCGAAAGCTGCCCACCCGGCTCGTGCCCTTCAAGAACCAGCGGCTTCAACCCCGCGCGCGCCGTGTAGATGGCCGCTGTCAGCCCGGCGCATCCCGAGCCAAGAATTACTGTGTCGCGAATCTCACTCATAAGTTTTCCTATCCCGATTTTAGCCGCTTGCCGCGGCCGCCCCCGTCAATCTAGTCCCGCTCAATCCAGTTTCGATGCCAGCAGCGCTGGCCGTTCCTTCGCCAGCTTCAACACCAACTCGCCCAGCAGCGTGTTCGCCCACGCAAACCACGACCGCGTAAAACTGGATGCGTTGTCCTTGTCAAACGATTCATGCATGAACCCGGTCGCCGCTGTCGAATCCCGCAGCCAGCGCAGGCACATCCGTATCTCCGCATCGTCGGTCGAAGTCAGCGCCCGGTACATAATCCCCATCGGCCACACCATGTTCAGCCCCTCATGAGGCCCGCCCACGCCCTCGGCCGCCTTGCCCTTGAAGAAATAAGGATTCGAATCGCTCAGCGCAAACGCCCGCGTCCGACGGTAAAGCGGATCTTCCACGCTCGCGCAACCCAGGTACGCCATGCTCACCAGTCCCGGCGCGTTGGCGTCGTCCATCATCAGCGCATTGCCGTAGCCGTCCACCTCGTACGCCCAGATCTCGCCAAATTTCTCGTGATGCACCCTTCCGTGAATCTCGAGCGCCCGCTCCACTTCCATCGCCAGCTCCGCCGCCTCCGTCGCCAGCTTGGCGTCATCCAGCACATGCGCCGCCATCTCCGCCAGCTTGCGCAGGCTCGTCACGGCAAACAGGTTCGCCGGAACAAACAGCGGATAAATGCACGCATCGTCCGACGGCCGGAACATCGAGAAAATCATTCCCACCGGCCGCGCCGGGTTGCCGAACCCGCTCAACGCCACCGTATCGTAGGGAACGGCGGAGTTGCGCTCAAATGAATATGACCCTTTGTCCTTCTTGCGCTGCTGCTCGCGGAAGGTCCGCACAAGGTTCCACGCCGCCTCCTTCCACTCCGCGTCAAACGGCTTTATGTCTCCGGTTGCCTTCCAGTACCCATGCGCCAGCCGCAGCGGATAGCACAGCGAATCCACCTCCCACTTGCGCTCGCCCACCCCTGCGTGATGTTCCGTCTTGTCGTGCACCGCCCAGGTCAGCGGTGGCTGCTTCTCGTCGCGCATAAACGCATTCGCATAGGGATCGATCAGGATCATCCGCGCCTGCCGCCGGATCAGTCCTTCCAGCAGTTGCCGCAGTTCCGCGTCCTCCTTCGCCAGCGCTACGTAAGGCCACACCTGCGCTGAGGAGTCCCTGAGCCACATCGCATCGATGTCGCCCGTCACCACGTACGTATCGGGCTTGCCGTCCACCGTACTCGCATACACCGTCGTGTCCAGCGTGTTCGGAAAGCAGTTCTCAAAAATTACCGCCAGGGCCTCGTCGCGAATCTGCCGCCTGGTCTTCGCGATCAACGCCTCGACCGCCGCGCATCTAAAATGCCTCTGATTCACTGGCGGCCGTCCCGCCCGCAACTCCATCCCCACCTGCGCTCCCGCGCGCCTTCCACCCTGAATGGCCGCCAACGCCGCCGCACCCTTCAGCCAATCCCGCCTGCTGATCCTCGCCATCGCACACGTACCCCGCCCGCGCCGGTTTCAACACACGACGCGTATTTCTCTCTATCATGTCACTTATGGCGAATTTGACTCTTATCTACGGACTCAGGCTGCTGCCCGAAGGCGAGGTCACGGCGATCGAGGACGCGACCCTCAAGCTGGCCAACGGACACGTGGCCCACGTCACCATGCACTCCATCGAAGGCTCGCGCCAGGAGATCGAGGCGCAGCTCAAGCGTTCGCTCGATGCATTCTTTGATTTTTATCCTGAAATTTAAACTGCCCCGCGCTCGAACCGGCCCGCATCTCGGGCCTGCTCGGCCGTCAGCGTGTGGCTACGTCGACCTGCCTCGATAGGCGGAAGCTTGCGCCCCGGCTCTGCACCTCGGACGCCACCGAAATCACGGCGGAAAGCTGCTCATCCGTGCATGTGCTGCCGTCCATCTGGGAGCACTTCAGCCAACCATTCGGTTCCAGGTCCAGGTATTGCACCATCGAAAGCGGCTTGTGCTGCCTGCGGCTCGACACGATTCCACGATTCAGCTCGGCCACCTGGTCCGCCGTGCACGCTGAGGAGCCGTCAGCGCTCGTGCACCGCAGCAGCGTCATCGAAGCCGAGGCCATCGGATCAGATACCCCCCTCAGGTTCGCTCCGCCCTCGCTCACTGCCCCGCCGTTCCCGCTTTTGGCTTGGCTGGCGCCCTGACCAAACAGAGATAGGGAAGCAGCGGCCAAAACGACCATCGCGCATATTCGCATGACTGGCTTTATCCGCATAAGTCTCCTCTAATGTTTACGTTACGCCGCAGGTCGCACTCTCCACAGGGAATTGGGCAACCCACCTTGCTACGTGCCCAAACTACGCGGCCCTCGGCCCCTTGGCAATACAACTTTGGCCCAGAAACACCCCTGGAAGGCATCTCCAGACAGGTGACCACGGGGTCAGCCGGCCAGGTAAAGAGCTCAAATACTGGACTTTACCGGCGTACACCTTTTGGTGACGCGGCGGCCGCCCCATTGGGGGACTCTCTGGGTTGGCGTGGCCGGGAACCCACAGGCAGGCCTCCGTCCATGGGGTGCTTGGGCGACGGGCTGAACACCAATGCAATCAACCCAGAGTTTTTCTAATCCCTAATCCCTAATCCCTGTTCCCTGCTTTCCCCCTACGGGCTGGCCACATCGATCGACTTCATCACATGGAATCCCCCGCCTCCCTTGTTCTTCGTCTTGCTGGCGGCCGCGGTCTCCTCCGCTACCTCGATCACAGCGGAAAGCTGTGCATCGGTGCACGCGCTGCCGTTCGTCTGCGTGCACTTCAACTGCCCATTCGGCCCCTGCGAAACGGCCTGCACGAGCCTCAGCGGCTCGTGCTGCCGTCTGCCCACCAAAATCCCGCTGTTCAGGTCAGCCACCTGCGCTGGCGAACAGGCCGAACCGTCATCTCCCGTGCACTTCAATCCCGCTGTCGAAGGAGCGGCCACCGGAGCAGCGGCCGCCTGACCCGCTCCTCCCGCCTTGTTCCCGGTCTTCGCCCCGCTCGCCGCCTGCCCCATGGCCGGAATGGCTGCGGCGCACACCGCCGCTACGCAAAGAAACATTCTTCGCTTCATCTTCTTAAACCTCCTGTTTTGTTTTGCTTGCGCTGCAGAACTTTCCATCTTGCCGGTTTGGGGAGCTCTTCTGGCAGCCTGCCCAACCTACGCCGCCCCTAAATTCACTGGCAATACAACTTTCGCCCCGGAATCACAAGCGTCAAGGACCGCAACCTGCTGCGCCCCACCCGGAACGAGGACCCCGTGCCCCATCCATCCGCAGTTCCGGGGTCCCCACGGACAGGTCTTAGTACGTGGGGTGGAGTTTCACCGCGGATGGATGGGAAAGAACGAGCTTCCCCTCGAGCCTTTCGGGCTTTTGCCTCCACCCCGAACCGGCCCCGCCAAAACACGCTAAATCTAAGAGTTTTCTAACCAAAATCCTTAAGAATCTCTAATTCTCCCCGCACCTCTTAGGCCATTCACATGCACCTTCCCCCTCCAGAGGGAATCGTGTTCATCCTGGCCAAATCCAGCCCCGCCCTGCTTCCAGCAATGCTGGTCGCCGTCGCCACTCTCTTCGCGCCCGCAATCGCCCGCGCCGGCGGCCCCAAATTCATCGCCGGATCCTCCTTCTTCAACCCCGGCGTCCAGGGCCAGCCCGTCCACTGGTCCGGTGGCCAGCTCAACTATTACGTCGACCGGGGTCCGCTCAACGCCCAGGTCACCAACCAGCAGGCCACCGCCATGGTGGACGCCGCGGCCGCCCTCTGGAGCGCCATCCCCACCGCCGGCGTCACCCTCACCGACAAAGGCCCCCTCAACGAAGACGTCAACGGCTCAAACATCGTGGTCAACACCTCAGGCCAGATCGCGGCGCCCTCCGACGTCACCCCTTCCGCCACCACCTACCCGCTCGCCGTCATTTATGACGCTGACGGCTCGGTCATCGACGCCCTCTACGGCACCACCGCAAGCCAGCCCACCAGCTGCCAGAACAACGGCGTCTGGGTCTTCATGGATAACCTCAATCCCGACGCCACCATCGCCCACGCCGTCATCATTCTCAACGGCCTCTGCGCCACCAGCGCCAACCTCCTCTCCATGATGAGCTTTGATCTCGAGCGCGCCTTCGGCCGCGTCCTCGGCCTCGACTACTCCCAGGTCAACCCCGCTCCCTACCAGCCCGAGAGCTCGGCGGGATGGCCCGTCATGCAGCCCCTCGGCGGCAACTGCGGTCCCACCGGCGGCATCTGCATTCCCAACCCGTCAGTCCTTCGTATGGA
>PLST01000465.1 GCA_003164255.1 Acidobacteriaceae bacterium
ACCTTCTCGCCCACTGACACCACGGACTACACAACCTCCTCCGCCTCCGTCATTCTCACCGTGATTCCTGTTACGCCTTCGCTGGGGCTCACCTCCAACGCGAACCCGGTCTTTCTGGCGAACGCGGTCACCTTCACGGCAACCATCGCCTCGCAGGCCGTTCCTCCCACCGGAACCGTCACCTTTTTTGACGGCGCCACACAGATGGGCACCGGGACCGTCTCTTCGGGACAAGCTACCTTCACCACCACAGCGCTCTCCAGCATGATTCACTCCATCACGGCGGTCTATTCCGGCGACTCGAGTTACGGGCCGGCCACCAGCAGCGTGCTTAGCGAGAACGTGGTCGATTTCACCATCGTGCCGCAGGGCGGTGGCGCCGCCAGCGTACCCGCCGCCTCAGTTGCCTCTTTCCCACTTGTCATTTCTCCGGTCGGCGCCTCTACGCTTCCCGGATCCATGAGCCTGGGTGTCACCGGTCTCTCGCTCGGGGCAACCGCCAGCTTCTCTCCGTCTTCGGTCAACGCCGGCTCGGGGCCAACCTCCGTCACGCTTCAGGTGACCTTGCCGGGCAAAGCCGCACTTGAGCAGCCTCGCGCGCCGTTCTCGCGCAAGTCGCTGCCCCTGGCCTTAAGCCTCATCCTGCTGCCCTTTGCCGCAAGGCTCCGCAAGACAGCCCGCCGCTGGCGCAGCCTTTTCGTTCTCGCCTTGCTCGGCATCGCTCTTTCTGTCGGGCTTACCGCATGCGGCAGCAACGCCCAGTTCAAGTCTCAGGCGTATTCCCTCACCGTAACCGCAGCCTCCGGCGGCTTGTCGCACACCACCACCCTGAGCCTCACCATCCAGTGAGCCGGGCCGCTACAGCGGTTTCGATTCTGCTCCTTGCAGAAACGTGGACGCCAAGTGGCATTTTTCTCAAAAAAATGCCACCTCGCATGAACTTCAAATGGCAGCACTTGAATCGAAACCGCTCTAATTCTCATGGGGCTGTTTAAACCGCGGGCGCCTCGTCCACCACGGCCTTCTTCAGATTCCTCGGCCTGTCCACGTCCACGCCGTGTGCCAGCGCCATAAAGTACGCGAACAGCTGCAGCGGAACCACTTCGAGAATCGGCAGCAGGTACTCTGACGCCTCGGGTACGCGCACGCAGTCGGTCACCAGACCCTCCACGCGCACATCGCCGTCGTTCGCAATCGCAATCACCTTCGCGCCCTGCTCCTTCATGTCGGCCAGCAGTTGCAGCGTCTTCTCATAGCGCAGAACGGAGGCGTCTAGCCCGCGATCTACCGTGGCCAGCACCACCAGGGGCACGCGATCGCTCACCAGCGCGTTGGGCCCATGCTTCAGTTCCCCCACCGGATAGCCCTCGGCATGCACATACGAGGCCTCCTTCAGCTTCAGCGCACCCTCGCGCGCAATCGCGTAGTGGATGCCTCTTCCCAGGTAAAGAAACGTCGCGGCAGACTTGTACTTGCTCGCCAGCGCTGCCATCTGCGTGCGCCATGCGTCCAGCGCCCACTCAATCTTGCCGCCAACCGATGCCAATTCCTCAATGTGCCCCGTCAACGCCGCCCGGTCCATCCGCCCCAGCCGTGCGCCTTCGTACAGCGCCAACAGAAACAGCACCGCCAGCTGGCACGTAAAGCTCTTGGTCGCCGGAATCGCCTTCTCCACGCCCGCCGCCAGCGGCATCGATACGTCCGCCAGGTGCGCCATGGTCGAAGCCGCATGGTTGGTAATCGCCAGCGTCTTTTGTCCGCGCAGCCGCGCTTCTTCAAGCGCCGCCAGTGTGTCTGAGGTCTCCCCCGACTGCGAAAGCACCAGCACGCTCGGATGGCGAAGGTCCACGCCGCCCCGGCAGCTGTATTCGCTGGCATACTCCACGTCCACCGCAAGCCCGCACAGATCTTCGAGAAGGATCTCCGCGTAAAGCCCGCTGTGCCGGCTTGAGCCGCTGGCCGCAATCAGCACCTCGCCTGAAGCGTTCGGCCAGCCCGCCAGCAGCCTGGCCACCTCCGGCTTCAGCGACTTCCCCGCCAGGTAGAGATCCAGCGTCCTCCCGAGCGCCTTCGGCTGTTCGTAGATCTCCCGCAACATTTCGTGCGCAAACTTTTGCGTCATCTTTAGTCCATTTCTCCAGCTCTTGCGGGTCTGCTTGCCCCTAAAATATGATCATAGCGCGTCCGATCGATCACTTTCTTGAACGATTCCCTGAGAATTCCAGTGAATAGCCGGAGATCCGCACACGTCTGTCAGACCGGAGCAGGTTCGTCACCGGCCCCGCGGGAAGGGAGAACAGCCTCACGATGACCGACTCAATAAGCCGCCGAGCGGAGAAAATCGTCAAGCTCCTCCTGCGCACCGGCAGCGCCACCATCGACGAGATTCTGGCTGAAGCCGGCAGTTCGGCGCCCAGCATCCGCCGCGACTTGGCCCGGCTTGAGAACCGCGGCCTCATCCGGCGCACCCACGGCGGCGCCACGCTCGTCGAGCCCCTGCTCTATGAACCTTTCCGCTACGACAGCTCGTTTCTCGCCCGCGAGCAGCGCCACGCCGCTGAAAAGCGCCGCATCGGCCTGGCCGCAGCAGAGCTCGTCCAACCCGGCGAAACCGTTGGCCTCACCGCCGGCACAACCACCACCCACGTCGGCCGCAGCCTCCGTCANNGGCGGCGTCATTCCCTGGGCCTGGTCCTTCTCGCTCACCGGCAGTGCTACCCTCAACTTTCTTGATGATGTCTATCTCGACAAGGTCTTCCTCAGCGTCACAGGCCTTGACTCCTACCGCGGCGCCACCACCCTCGAAACTGAAGAAGGTCTCGTCTATCGCAAGATGGTCAAGCAGGCCCGTCAGGTCATCGTCGTAGCCGACCCCAGCAAATTCGGCCAGGTCTCTTCCGCATTCATCTGCCAGGCCAGCGAGCTTCACATGCTCATCACCAGCTCCTCAGCCGCCGATGAAGCAATCGCGCCCTTCGAGAAGCTCGGCGTAAAAACTCTGCGCGTCTGAAGCTTCTCCAAACCAACCGGTGCTCCGACGACGCGCCTCCGCCTGACCTCCATCCGCAACCGCCGCGAATTCGTCATTGATATAAACTGGCTGTGGCGCGGCTCCGCACGCCGCCCATCAAGGGATGAGGTCAACTCCCTTCTGCACCATGCGAAAGTGGCGGAATTGGCA
>PLST01000612.1:0-5139 GCA_003164255.1 Acidobacteriaceae bacterium
GGGTCAGGCAAGAGCGGAAGCTCGCGGTATGCGCTGATCAATTCGCTGGGGAATTTGCCGGTGTCGTACATGTTGTTTATTGACGGGAGAGCTTACGCGCACTGGGGACCGCGCGCGATGCCTGCGGCGGATGCGCTGCTGAGCGCGCTGGGGGCTTCGCTGCTGCTGGCGCATTTTGTGGTGAGCCGGAGGCGCAAGGCGGCGAAGGAAAACTCCGCGTAACTTGCCTATCGATGCGGGCAGCCGGGCCAGCAGCAGGGGCGTCGCATGCCCTCTTTCAGCTCCGAACACACTCGTTCAACGTGCTGCCGCCTTGTCTCCTCTTTCTTTACTGAGATGGTCCAGCAGATCCACTCGTTGCGCGCGAGCGGCGTAATGTCTTCCCATGCTGCCCTTGCATCCGCGTCAGCCGCGAGCGCTTTTCGCAGATCGGCGGGCAAAGGATGGACGGCTCCTGCGGAGATTCGAATGGAGGTCATAACGTTATCTCGCCCAGTGTACAAGGCTCTTTCTAGCGGTCGGTGTCGCGCTTGAGGATGGGGCCTAGCGAGCCAGGATTGTCTGGGGCGTCGGGGGAGACGCGGAAGTCCCAGACGGACTGGTTGATGTCGTTTGCCGAGATGATTTCGACCAGCGCGTACTCGCCGATGGTGAGTTTCTGCTCGGGCTCGATGCGGAGCCAGTGTTTGCCGGCGAGGACTTCGACCTTGGTGGGGATGATGTCCTCATCCTGGGTGACCTTGCCGTCGATGCCGACCTTGATGGCGCCGACGATGCGGACTTGATTTCGCTCGTCGACGCGAACGATGGCGAAGCCGGACTTTTCAGAGTGTGCGCCATGCTTGCCGCCGTTGACGGCGCGGGCGTTGCCGGTGTTGATGGTGACGGGGTGCGAAAGCACGGGCTCGGTTTCGTCGCTGACGTTGAGCGAGAGATAGATGACCGGGTCGTTGACGTGCAGGTGCACCTTGGCGTGTTCGCCTTCGAGCTCGAGGTTGGCTCTGGACGCCTTGAGCGGATTGAGAACCTCAATGCCCTTGCGGGTTTTTGAGTTCATGTTGAGATCTTTGGGCAAGAGCTCAACCAGCTCGGGCGTGTCCTGATAGGTGTCGAGCGCAAAGACGCCGTCTTCATCGGGCAGCTCAAGGCCCTTGGCCACCTCGGGCATGCGCGCGTTCTTGAGAGCGCGCTCATCTGCTTCCTCCTTGTCGATATCTTCAGCTTCTTTCATGGCAGGCGAGGCTTGTTCGGTGTCGGGTTTGGCGTGGTCGCGCTCCCATTTGCGGGTAGCGTCCCAATCCACGATGTCGGCGGGCATTTCTTCCCACTCGCCGCGCTCGAGCGAAAGGTAGCGCACGCGGTCGCCGGCGATGGTGTACTGGCGGACAAGCTGGTAGGTGCCGTCCTTGAGAATGAGGCGATGATTGCGGGCGAGGCCGGGGGCGTCGGGCTTGGGGACGAGGGGGGTTTGTTTCTTATCGTTTGTGGATTGCTGCGCAGTTGCGCCGGACGCCGGCAGCAAGGCCAGTGAGACGGCGAGGAGGGTGAGAACTGGAAGGCCGCGCAGATGGGCGAATCGGTTCATCGCACACAGTTTAGACGACCGGACCGCAGATGGGTTTCTAGCCGGGTTGGCAATGGGTTGGCGACCCGATTGGCAGCCTGCGCCGGGGGCGTGGTCCAACCATTTCCTGTGATTTTGCGTCCAATAACCTGTATCCTTAGAGCAGGAGACGGTTTTTGACAGGATTCGGGCCCCAGATCCGCACGGACGCACGCACAAAGTCCAGGCTCGTGAAGCCGGGAACTTTGCGGGTGGTGACGCTCCTGTGTCTCGTGCTGCTGGCGCTGTTTGCAGTTGCCCAGGTGGCACACGTCCACTCGGATGAATCGGCTGCCGACCATTGCCCGCTTTGCATCTCGATGCACTCGGCGGCTCCGGTTGAGGCGGCCCCGGTTGCGGCTGTACTGGTGCAAGTAGGCATTTCCGCCCCGCTTGTCCTGCTCGAAACCGTGATCCGTCATCGCGATACCAAGCTCTTCATTCGTCCTCCTCCCGCAGGCTGCTAGAGCCTCTGTCCGTTTCTTCACAACTTCTTGCACGTGTACGCTACCGCTCTCTTTTGAAAGAGGGGCGGGCATTGGCGTCGCGGTCGTGATTTTAGAGAGGTAGTTGAGACGGAGAGAGCGCTCCCGATGCTCCGAAGCTGCTGCGCGAACGTAACGCGCGGCGCCCCTTCAGCATTTCCAGTCAACATCAGGAGGCTTCCCCATGAAGTTCAAAAGCGGTGCGATTTTACGAATAATTCCTGTTTTCGCTTTGCTGTTTGCGGCGCTTTCAGTGCCGGCGCAGAGCGGCAATGCAGGAGCCGTGCGAGGCACGGTCACCGATTCCACCGGTGCGGTGATTCCCGGCGCCAGTGTTCGCATGACAAACGACGTGAGCGGACTTGACCGCACCGCGATTACCGACGCAAATGGCCAATTCAGTTTCTCCAACGTACCGTTCAACGGCTATCGCATTCGGGTGTCTGCCAACGGCTTTTCTCCGCTGAGCCAGAACGTGGGAATCCAGTCGCTGGTTGGCGCCAGCTTGAAGCTGGTGCTCCAGGTGGAAGGTGCCTCGCAGACCGTGACTGTGGAGTCGACCGGTGACCTTGTTGAAACGGACCCCACATTCCACACCGATGTAGATCGTGACATGTTTCTCAAAGTGCCGATGGAGAGCGCGTCATCCACGCTGAGTTCCCTGGTGACTGAGACCACGCCCGGCGTAGCGGCCGATTCAAACGGCCTGTTTCACGGCCTGGGAGACCATGCTTCGAATTCCTTTTCAGTCGACGGCCAGTCGATTACGGACCAGCAGAGCAAGGTGTTCTCCAACCAGCTTCCGTCGAATTCGATTCAGTCGCTCCAGGTGATCTCTGGCGCGCCGCCGGCTGAATACGGCGACAAGACGAGCCTTGTGATTGTGGCAACGACGCGGTCCGGTCAGGGCATTACGAAACCGACGGGCAGCATCAATACGTCGTACGGTACATTTGGATCGGCTTCAGGAGGATTCGATCTCTCCTACGGTGGCACAAAGTGGGGTAATTTTATTGAGGTTGATGGCCTGAACACCGGGCGCTTCCTCGATCCGCCAGAGTTTGTGGTTTTCCACGACAAGGGAAACGAACAGAACATTTTCGATCGCGTGGATTTGAGCCTCTCGCCGGCCGACTCGATTCACCTGGATTTGAACTACAGCCGGTCGTGGTTCCAGACGCCCAACGCCTACGACAACCTGAACGTGCAGAACGTGGTGGGCGGTGGGTCGAGCGCCAATCCGATATTCGGGGATGTGGGCAACACGGACCAGCACTCGAAGATTGGGACCTTCAATATTTCGCCGACGTACACACGCATTATCGGTTCGGATATGGTGTTCAACCTGGGCGGGTTTGTGCGGCGCGACGACTACAACTATTATCCGAGCGGCAATCCGCTGGCCGATCTGGGCCCGACGAATCTGCAAACTTCATCGATCACCCAGAACCGCACGCTGATGAACACGGCGGCGCACTCGGATTTCTCGTACGTGAAGGGAATTCACAACTTGAAGGTGGGCGCGCAGTACGGACAGACATTCCTGCGGGAGCGCGACGGGCTGGGCGTTGTGGATGCGACGTATAACTCTCCGTGCGTGAGTCTGGTGACGGGAAACCCGATCGCGGGCTACACGAGCCAGTCGCAGTGTCCGGGAGGCGTGGCGGGGCAGAATCCGAATTATCTGGCTGTGCTTGCTCCGTATGACCTGACGCGGAGCGGAGCGCTTTACAACTTCTTCGGGCATACCGATGTGAAGGAACTGGCGATTTTTGCCGAGGACGAGATCAAGCTGGGCAACTGGGACATGAACCTGGGGCTGCGCGAGGACGTGTACAACGGGCTGACCTCTGCCAACCAGACACAGCCGCGCGTCGGGATCTCCTACAACGAGAAGCCAACCAAGACCGTGATGCGTGTCTCCTACGCGCGGACGCTTGAGACGCCGTTCAATGAGAACCTTGTGCTTTCAAGCAACGGATGCTTGAATGCGGTTCTGTCTCCGCTGCTGGCCTGCAGTCCGGGCGTCTCAGGTACGCTGGCCCCCGGCTTCCGCAACGAATTTCATGCGGGCTTCCAGCAGGCGTTTGGCAAGTTCATGGTGTTCAGCGGCGAGTACATATGGAAGTACACCCACAACGCGTTCGACTTCAGCGTACTGGGCAATACGCCGATCACGTTTCCGATCGACTGGCATAACTCCAAGATTCCCGGTTACGCACTCCACGCCGATGTACCCGAGTTCCACAACTTCAGCGCGTACTTTGTGGCGTCGTCGGTGGCTGCGCGCTTCTTTCCGCCGCAGTCGGCCGGGGCTGGCGCCGCTCCGCAGACAGGCGGTGCTCCGTTCCGCATCGATCACGATGAGAAGTTCAATCAGACAACGCATCTGCAATACCAGATTGGCAAGCGCGGGCCGTGGGCGGGAGGAAACTGGCGGTACGACTCGGGCCTGGTGGCAGGGTCGGTACCGTATGCGATCAACAACACTACGCCAGTCGACCTGAGCGGATTGACGTTCGATCAGCAGGCGCAGGCCGGATTAGCTTGCAACGGGGTGACGGCTACGCGCACGGCGGGATTCCAGTCTTGCGCGCCCTCAGAGTATTCGTCGACGCTGGTGAGCATTCCTGCGCCGGGGACGGAGAATGACGACAAGAATCCGCCGCGCATTGCACCGCGCGACCTGTTTGACTTGTCTGTCGGCCAGCAGAATCTGTTCCGCAGAGAACGCTACAAGGTGGATTTCGATCTTACGGCGATCAATGTGACGAACAAGTATGCGCTCTACAACTTTCTGTCGACGTTCAGCGGAACGCACTACGTGACTCCGCGGGCGCTGACGGCGAAGATTACGTTCAACTTCTAGCGTCGTGAGTCCAATGTTGGTTCAAAAAAAGTTCATTGGTTTTATGCCTGGGCGCGACCAAACAGCTTGCTGAAAAAGTCTCCATCTGAGTACTGCTGCGGCGAAGTGCTTTGCTGCCGGCTCCTGCATCCATTTGGGGGGCCGGCAGCTTTAAGCTGCTCTTCATAGCTGGTCGTAGAGTG
>PLST01000612.1:5205-11023 GCA_003164255.1 Acidobacteriaceae bacterium
CGCCGGAGAAGAATGCCTTGGCAAAGGTGAGCCCGGCGAGGCCGAGCAAAAGCGACAGGCCCGCATAGACGAACCAGAAGATGCTGAGGGCCCGGATTTTGCCGGCATAGCTTTCCACCTGGAACTGCAATCCGGGAACCGGGGGAACCGGCGCGGCGATGGGGCGGCCGCACTTGGGGCAGAACGCCTGCCCCGCTTCCATTGCCTGACCACATCCACTGCAATACATGCTGCCTCCTTCACCCGAGTGCTGCTTGGAAGCTTACTACGCAAATGGGGAGCATGGGGTTCCGGGCTTACTGGGCCTGGGCGGGCTTGCGCTTCTCCCATCGCTCTTCATGGCGGTCGTCGTGTAGAACCATGGCGGTGATGCGGCCTTCGGCATCGCGCACGGCCACCAGGCGCGTGATGCTGGAGCCGTCGGGATAGAAGAGCTCAGTGGGCGAGGCGGCGGCCAGGTCAGAGATCTCGCCATATCGGTCCTTTGCGTAGAGCTTTTCGTTTTGCCGTTCGACGGTGAGAGCCGGTAAACCGTTGGGATCGAGATACTCGCCGGCCAGGTTTTCGATCTGCCCGGTGGTGAGCTTGATGGCGGGCGGATGAAGAGGAATGAGGAGCCGCTCGGCGAACGCGGACGGCTCCTGGGGCGGCGGCTGAAGTTGGCCGGGCTTCAAGACAGGTGTAGCGGGCAGGCGGTGCTCAAGCAGCCAGCGGGGCAGTTCGGGTTCGCGGAAGGCGCGCGTCCAGCAGTCGTGTTTGAGACCTTCGTAGAGCCAGAGGCGGACGTGTCCGCCGGCCGCCTTGATGGCGTCATATAGAAGCTCGTCCTGGCGGGGCAGGACGACGGGATCGTCGGTGCCGTGGAAGAGCCAGACCGGTGTGTGGCCGACGGCATGCGAGTACTCAGCGAGAAGNNATGGCGATGGCGGCCCAGCGATGGGGATAGATAATCGCAAGCTCCCAGGCGCCGTAACCTCCCATGGAGATGCCGGAGAGATAGGTGCGGTCCGGATCGCCGTGGAACTCCTGGCTCTCCTGCTCGAGGGTTTCCATGGCCATGGCCAGGTTGTCGGGGTCGGTCCAAAAGGAGCCTAGCGGGCACTGAGGCATGACGATGATGAAGGGCCACCGTTCCGGATGGTCGCGCACGGCCTCAGGAAGACCGATCTGGGTTTGCCACATGCCTTCGCTTCCGCGCTCTCCACGGCCGTGGAGAAAAAGAATGATGGGCCACTTGCGATTGTCGTTACGACGCCATTCTTCAGGCACATAGACCTGAAAATGGTGAATGACGCCGCCGGAGACTATCTGGCGATTGAGGAAGCCAGTGTCCTCGAGCGGAGCGGGCCGCGCCGATTCGCCGTGACGTACTGCTTCTGTGCCGGCAGGTTGGGCACGAGCGGCCGAGACCAGGCAGGCGGCGAAGCAGGCGGTGAGCAGAAAGCGCAACAATCGCAAAGGACAGCACATGAGATAGGTCTAGACCCCACTATAGTCTGACCATTGCTCCCTCTGCCAAGACGTTTTGCGCGGTATAACGACTTCAATGCATCTTCCTTGCAAGTTTCTTACGATTTGCATGAAAGACTTGACTTGTTATGCTGATTGAACTGATGACAACACTGGAAGCGGGAGATACGCTGGACCACTACCGCCTGGAGAAGACCATAGCCCGGAGCGGGATGTCGACGCTTTACCGGGCCACGGATCTTGCCATTGGCAGGCAGGTTGCCATCAAAATTCCTCATGCGGAGATGGAAAAGGACCCGATTCTGCTGGAACGCTTCAAGCGTGAGCAGGAGATCGGGCAAGAACTGGACCATCCCGGCATTGTGAAGACCTTCGACGACGAAGACCGCAGCCGGCTCTACATGGTGATGGAGTGGGTGGACGGCAACCTGTTAAGGAATGTATTGAATGAGCAGGACGAGCGTGGCGAGCGCAGGCTGCCGACCGAGCGCGCGGTGAAGATTGCGCTGGGAATCCTGGACGCTCTGGACTACATGCACAAGCATGGAGTGGTTCATCGCGACCTGAAGCCGGAAAACGTGATGGTGGACGATGAGGACAACATCAAACTGATCGATTTCGGCATTGCGATGAAGGAGGATGCGCGGCGACTGACCTACGCGGGTCCGTCGCCCATGCTGGGCACGCCCGATTACATTTCGCCGGAACAGGTGAAGGGGCAGCGCGGAGACCAGCGCAGCGACATCTACGCGCTGGGCGCGATGCTGTACGAGATGCTGACGGGGAAGGTGCCCTTCGTCGGCGCCAATCCGCTGGTGGTGATGAACGAGCGGGTGCTGATGGACCCCGTGCCGGCACGCAAGCTGAATCCGGAAATCACGCCGCAACTCGACGAGATTCTTCATCGCGCGATGGTGCGCGAGCCGCGCCATCGCTATTCAACGGCCGCGGATATGGCCTGGGAGCTGGAGCACCAGGAACAGGTGGGCGTGGACGAAGGCGCACGCAGGCCGGCGCTGCGCCATCGCCTGATGGTGGACCCCAAGAAGCTGCTGCTCTACGCGGGACTGGTGCTGGTACCGGTACTCATCTTCGGGTTGATGGTGATTCTGGCCCGGCATTGATTCGGCGAACAGGCGCTGAAGATTCGAGACACAACCTTTCGAGGGCTGGCGTAGTCTTATCTCTATCGCCTGAGGTTACGGCGGTGATTCGCGTGCGCCGTACGGGTGGCCGCGCCGAGGTATTCCGATGAAGCCCTTGAAA
The DNA here is from genome assembly GCA_003164255.1 of Acidobacteriaceae bacterium. Taxonomy (GTDB): domain Bacteria; phylum Acidobacteriota; class Terriglobia; order Terriglobales; family Acidobacteriaceae; genus Telmatobacter. Next base: position 7,942 of record PLST01000612.1, read on the forward strand.
GCGATGGCTGTCCTTCTTCTGTTGCTGCCTGCAATGACGCAGGCGCAAAAAAAGCCCAAAAAGCAGATCGTCCCCGCCGTCTTTGCCCAGGCGCGTTATGCGTATGTCGAGGCTGTGGACGGAAATGAATTCGATCCGCGTGTGATTCCAGAAGATCGCGAAGCGATTGCCAATATAGCGAACGCAATTCGCGCCTGGGGCCGGTACAGCCTGACCATGCATCGCGAAGAGGCGGACATGGTCTTTGTGGTGCGCAAAGGCCGCATGGCGAGCGCGCAGGGAAGCATTGGCGTAAACAGGGAGCCCGGCATAGGAACGGGACAGAGCGGAAACGCGGGATCGGCCCGGCAAGGCGGACAATATCCCGGCCAGCAAAACGATCAGGGAACCGAGTTGGGCACGAGAGGCGAGGTCGGCCCACCGGAAGACCTGTTTCAGGTTTGCCAGCGCAATCCCGACGGAAGCCTGAGCGCCCCTCTCTGGATGCGTTCGATCGAAGATGGCCTGAGCGGTCCTCGCCCGATACTGTTCCAGCAATTCAAGGATGCCGTGGACAAGGCTTACCCACCCACTCCGGCCCCTGCCAGCCAGCCCGGCAAACCGTAACTGTCTGCAATCAACGACGCAGCGGCAAACGAGCTGGCGGCTCAGTAAAAAACGGGAGCGGTTTGACGAGGGCAATTAACTGTATGATGCATTGTTAAGCTTTTCCTAAATGAAAAGGGGAGTTTTTCTGTGCATCGATTCGACCTTCGTTTCCTGTTTATCGTAACCTCTATCCTTCTTTTGGCCGGGCCGCGGTTGCTTGCCGGCGAGCCAATTTCACTTTCAGTGGATGCGACTGGGACGCAGCAAAAGCTGCTTCACATTCATGAAGCGATACCGGTCAAGCCCGGTCCGCTGACTCTCTATTATCCAAAGTGGATACCCGGCGAGCATGGTCCCGAGGGTCCGATCTCGAGCCTCAGCGGCCTGAAGTTTGAAGCGGACGGCAAGACGATTCCCTGGCAGCGCGATCTGCTCGACGTGTTCACGTTTCACCTGGACATTCCGGCGGGCGTGAGCAAGCTGGATGCGAACTATACGTTTATTGAGCCGGACGGAAACTCGGCATCAGACAAGCTGATGGTGCTGGAGTGGAACTGGGTGATTCTGTATCCGGCGGGCACCCCTGCGCAACAACTGATCTATAGCGCGAAGCTGCAGATTCCCGAAGGATGGAAGTTCGGCACGTCGCTTCCTGTCGAGGACCAGGCGGGCAATCGGATCAGCTTCAAGCCCACGTCACTGGATATGCTGGTGGACGCGCCGGTGATCACCGGCGCATATTATCGCGCCATCAATATCACACCGGCCGGAGAGCCGATTCATCACGAGCTCGACCTGGCCGCCGACAGCGAAGAGGCGTTGAACTTGAGCGCCGACAATCAAAAAGAGCTGGTGAACCTGGTTGCGGAATCGGCGAAGCTGTTCGGCGCGAGGCACTATCGCGATTATCATTTTCTGCTGGCGTTGAGCGATCACGTGGCGCACTTTGGATTGGAGCACCATGAGTCGAATGACAGCCGGCTTCCTGAACGCGCGTTGCTGATGCCGGGCGCAGGCATGTCGCTGGGCGGCCTGTTGGCGCACGAGTTTGTTCACTCGTGGAACGGCAAGTATCGCCGCCCTGCAGATTTGACCACGCCCTACTATGAAGAGCCGATGGAAACCGACCTGCTGTGGGGTTATGAAGGGCTTACGGATTATCTGGGCCCGCTGCTGGCCGCGCGCAGTGGCTTGTGGAGCGCGGAGCAGTATCACGAGTACCTCGCCAGCATTGCAGCGGCGCTTGGACCGGGGCGGCCCGGGCGCACGTGGAGGCCGCTGCTGGATACAGCCAGCGGCGTGTCCGGCGTGGGCGGCGGCCGGGGCGGCGGATGGGCTAGTTGGAGACGCGGCGCCGACTACTACGACGAAGGCGACCTGGTGTGGCTTGAAGTGGCGACCATTATCCATCGCGAGACGCAAGGGAAAAAGTCGATTGACGATTTCTGCCATGCATTTCACGGCGGCGCGAACCAGGGACCGGAAGTGAAGACCTATACCTTTGAGCAGTTGGTGAGCGCGCTCAATGATGTGGCGCCTTATGACTGGGCTGCCTTCTTTCATGAAAGGCTCAACTCCACCGCGGCGGAGTCGCCGATGGGCGGCATTGAGAACGGCGGATGGAAGGTGGAGTTCAACGGTCAGCCCTCGAAGCTGGAAGGCAGGCGCGGCAATGCAGGCAACGTCTACTCGATCGGATTGCAGCTGGGCCCCGACGGCCAGGTGATGGATTCACTTGTGGGCAGCCCGGCTTTTGAAGCAGGGATTACCTCGGGGATGAAAGTGATCGGCGTGAACGGACGCGTGTTTACACAGCAGGGGCTCGACGATGCAGTCAAGGCCACCAGCGACGCAAGCAGCGAGATTTCATTGCTGGTGGTGTCTGACGATTACATCCGCACCTCGGTCGTCAAATACCACGGTGGCGAGAAATATCCTCACCTGGTGCGCGTCAACGAGAAGGACGACTATCTTGACGAACTGATCAAGCCGCGCGCGGAGAAACAGTAGAAGCAGATCGAGCAATTGCGGCGCGTCTATGACTCTTGCGGCGACACGGGCCTGATTCTGGGCCTGGCCTCAGGGAGACTGGACGCGCCGTTNNCGCGATGTTCTTGTGAGCAGTGAGACTGCTCCGGCCAAGTTTCCAGATTGAAGATGGTGAAAGGCTGCCGTCATCTGGATCAATGCCTGCAGAAAGCTCTTTTCCGGTTCGTGCAAAGCGAGCCAGACCAACTCCCAATGTTCGTGTGCCGCGAAGAATTCCGCTCTTTCGAAGCAGGCAAGGCCCTCGGCGAGCGCGCCGCGATTCCAGTCAAGGTTCACACATCAAGAATATGCGACGGAAGCTGCGCCTGGCTCGCTTTCACCGTCCTCCGTTGAACTCGTGCACGGCGTCGATCATGGCGACGATGTTTTCAACCGGTGTTTGCGCCTGCACGTTATGAATGGAGTTGAAGACGAAGCCTCCGCCGGGCGCGAAGATTTCGCAGCG
>PLST01000310.1 GCA_003164255.1 Acidobacteriaceae bacterium
CCCGCTCGCCATCAAGTTTCTGATTGGTGAAGTCCTGCATGGCTCGCACGTGCGCATCGACGTGGATCGCTAGTCGAACCAGCTCCACTTCGAACCCAAGACCCGCGAGGCCATGGCGTAAACGAAAACGCCGGACCAGGCACCGGGACGGCAACATGCGAGGGCGGTGGAACAGAAATGCTCCACCGCCTCTTTTCTGCGGGAAGGAAAGCGGGAAACTCCTCTTTACATTGGCGTGAAGGCCGCGATACGCTTGTGCGCATGAGGTCACGCGCAGTTCTCTTCCCCCGACTGATTGCGACCGCGGTTCTACTCACTGCGGCTGTTTGCGTTCCCGCCCAGGACTGGGCCAAGCCCCGGCTCGAAGCGTCACCGCGCCATCGTGAATATGTGACGCTGAAGCATGGCGACCGCACCGTCCAGGCGCTTGTGGTCTATCCAGAGGTAAGCACCAAGGCACCGGTCGTCATTCTGATTCACGAAATCTTTGGCCTGAGCGATTGGGCCAAAGAGATGGCAGATGAACTGGCCGGCGAGGGGTTCATCGTGATTGCTCCCGACTTGCTGTCGGGCTACGGGCCCAATGGCGGTGGGTCAAGCGAGTTTCCCAGCCAGGATGCAACCGTGAAGGCGGTCTCGGGGCTGGACGCGGCGGGCGTGATGGCGGACCTGGACGCAGCCGCCGACTACGGCAAGAAGCTGCCTGCCGGCAACGGCAAACTCGCAGTCGTAGGTTTCTGCTGGGGAGGCGGAAAGTCCTTCGCCTTCGCCGCGCACCGCCATGATCTCTCGGCGGCCTTCGTCTTCTACGGCCCCGGTCCCGCCGACGTCTCCACCATCAACGCGCCAGTGTATGGATTTTATGCCGGCAACGACGCCCGTATCGGCGCCACCGTTCCAGGGACGACCGATGCGATGAAGGCAGCGGGCAAGTTCTACGAACCGGTCACGTATGACGGCGCAGGCCACGGATTCATGCGCGCGGGAGAGGATCCGGGCAACACCGTCCCCGGCAACAAGACAGCGCGCGACCAGGGCTTTGCGCGGCTGGTGAAACTGCTGAAAGAGATGAAAGCAAACCGAGGCGGAGCAGGCGGCGAAGCCAGGGGACCGAGCTCGCCGGCGACGAATCAAGTCATCTGTCACGACACGGGAGCGATGGGCGGGCAGTAAAAGGATAAGGCCACGGGCCGGCGCGAGTTCCGCGGATTGGCGCCGGCTACTGCCTCAGCTCGACCAGCGTAGCTCCCTGCCCGCCCTCATTCTGTGGCGCCTCTTCAATTCCCGCCACATGCGGATGCCCCTTTAAAAACTCGCGCACCCCGCGCCGCAAGATTCCCGCACCATGCCCGTGAATCACGCGCACCCGTGGCAGACCGGCCATGAAGGCGCGATCGAGATATTTCTCCAATTCTCCGGTAGCCTCATCGACGGTGCGGCCGATGAGGTTAATCTCCATCTTCATATCGTCGGTGTTCGCGCTCGTCACGGAAACATGCACGCCCTTCTGCCTGCGAGCGGCAGCAAGCGGATCGGCTCGCTCACCACGCGCTGCCTCCACCTCAGAACGCGAAACCTCGGATAGATCAGCACGTTTGACGCGCATCTTGATCGGCCCCAGCGCCACTTCAAAAACGTCCTTCTCCACTTCGCGCTGCACCACCGCCACCTTGCCCATCGACTTGATCAGCACGCGGTCGCCCTCCGCCACGTGCTTCAGAAGATGTGGCTGCGCATTTGCATCGCCCTGATCGGCACCGGTGCGGTGCGCGACAACCGTCTGGTTGAAGCTCTCCTGAAACTCACGGCGCAGCCTTGTCATCCGCCGCTCTGCTTCCTTCGACAACTTTTGCTGCGCGGCGCGATCTTCAATGGCCCGTACCGTCTCGCGCATCTGGAATTCGAAATCCTTCAGCAGCGAAGCAAGCTTGGCCTCAAGCTCGCGCGTGCGGTTGCGGAGTTCCACATCGCCTTCGCGGGCGAGCCGTGTACGCTCCTGGTTGAGCGCATATTGCTGTTCGCGCGCTGCCTTGCGGTCCTCTTCGAGCCTGGCAAGATCGTTGTGCAGCCGGTCAAGGAAGCGCGCAATATCCACCTGCTGCGAGCCGAGACGCTGGCGCGCGGCAACAATGATGCTGGTGTTGAGTCCCAACCGCTCCGCTGTTTGAATGCCCGCCGACGCGCCGGGCACGCCCAGCCGCAACTGGTAGTTGGGCGCCATCGTCACTTCGTCCACGCCCGCCGCCGCGTTGATCACGCCACTCGTGTTGGCTGCGTAGACCTTGAGTGAAGTATGGTGCGTGGAGATGAGCGACCACGCGCCCGCCTCAAGAAAAAAAGCGGCGACGGCAACAGCGAGCGCCGAGCCTTCTTCAGGATCGGTGGACGAACCGAGCTCATCCAGCAGCACCAGCGAATTTGGCCCTGAGAGGCGCGAAAGGCGGTCGAGATTGGTGATGTGCGCGGAGAAAGTTGAGAGCGCGGCCTCAATGGACTGCGCGTCACCGATGTCGGCAAGAAACGCCGTGAAAACCGGAAAGCTGGCCGCAGCAGCCGGCACCGGCAACCCGGCCTGCGCCATCATGGCCAACAGCGCCGTGGTCTTGAGCGTCACCGTCTTGCCGCCTGTGTTGGGCCCGCTGATGATGATCTGGCGTTCGGCGGAGGTGAGCTCGAGGGCCAGCGGAACGATTTTGCCGTTCCCTGCGCGCAAGCGTTTTTCAAGCAATGGATGACGCGCGCCCTCAAGCCGCAGCATGTCAGGCGTCATCGCGGGGGCCACGCAGTCGTAGTCGCGCGCAAAGCGCGCGCGAGCCTGCAGGCTGTCAACCAGCGCGAGCACGCGCGCGCCTTCCACCAGTTCATGCGCATAGCCGCCCACATGGCGCGTAAGAGCAACGAAGATGCGATGAATTTCAGCCTGCTCCTCTTCAAACAGGCGCACCAACTCGTTATTCTGCTCGATGGTTTCAAGCGGCTCAACGTAGACGGTCTGGCCTGAGGAACTGGCGCCGTGAATGACGCCCGGAATGCGCCGCTTGAGCTCGCTGCGCACCGGAATCACGAAGCGCTCGCCGCGAATGGTGATCAGGTCTTCCTGCGTTGCGCCGTCGCTCGCGAGCTTGCGCAAGGTGGCTCGCAGGCTTTCTTCAATCTGCCGCTGCTGGCGCTCCTGCTCGCGACGGATGCGGCCCAACTCCGGTGATGCATTGTCGGCCAGCGATCCATCGGGCTGAATAGTGCGCTCGATCGTCTCTGCAAGTGGCCGAAGGCTCGACACCAATGCCGTTGACAGCGCCGACAGGCCGGGCAGCTTGCCAACCAGCCGCGCCGGAGGCGACTGCAGCAGCGACTGCCACGAGGCCACATCGTTTGCCAGCCGCGCCACGGCCTGCAACTCGGTTGCTTCGAGTGCTGCGCCCGCAATCTGCGCCTTGGCTGCAAGCTGCGTGGGATCGAACAACCCGCCGAGCGGAACAGAGGCCTGCTCGGCAAGAATCTGCCGCACTTCACCTGTGAGCGCATGCTGCTGCCTGATCCATTTCGCATCCGTCGAAGGGCGCAAGTCGAGAATGGCCTGGCGGCCAACGGGCGATGCCGAGAAACCCGCAACCAGCGCGAGCAGCGGCTCCCATTCGAGCGAGGCAAAGTCCGCGTCAACCACGGGAGACGGAATGGGATCGAGCAATGGCATACAGGCCTATTATCGCAGTGTTGGATAAGCGCACTGGCGCGCTGCAGACTCCAGAGCTGATCCGCTAAATCTGAGCCAATGTCGCCTGGGTTTGCAATTCGCCTTCCCAGCGGGCGACCACGGCCGCGGCCATGCAGTTGCCGGTCACGTTCATTGCCGTGCGGCCCATGTCCATAAGCGTATCCACGCCAAGAATCATCATCACGGCGGCGATGGGAATATGCATGGCGCCCGCGGTGGCCAAAAGGATGACGAGGGACGAGCGGGGAACTCCGGCGACGCCCTTGCTGGTGAGCAGCAGCGTAGCCAGCATCACCAACTGCTCGCCCCAGCCCAGGTGAACTCCCGCAGCCTGCGCCGCAAAAATCGCCGCAGTTGAAAGATAAAGGCTGGAGCCGGTCAGGTTGAAGCTGTAGCCGGTGGGGATGACAAAAGAGACGATCCAGCGCGGCACTCCGAACTCTTCCATTCGCTCCATGGCCAGCGGCAGGGCCGCCTCTGACGTCGTGGTGGCAAAGCCGATGGCGGCGGGCTCAGCGACCGCCAACCAGAAGCGCCGCAAAGGAATACGCGCGATGAGAAGCGTCGGCACAAGCACCAGCAGGACAAAGACGATCAAGGCCGCGTAATAAGTGGCCACCAGCTTCATGAGCGGCAGCAGCGTCGCGAACCCCATGCTTCCCACAGTAAAAGCCAGCGCGGCGCCCGCAGCCACCGGCGCCATGTACATCACGATGCGCGTTAGCCGGAACATGGTCTCAGTGAGCGACTGCAATACCGAAACGAGCGGAGCGCGCTTGGCCTCCGCCATGGTGGCGAGCGCCGTACCAAACAAGAGGGCGAACACGGCGACCTGAAGGATTTGATTCTGCGCCACCGCCTGCGCAATGTTCTCAGGAAAGATGTTGAGCAGCACATCCTGCCAGCTGTGATGCACGGCAGGCGCAGCAGCCCCGACGATTGCAGGCAGGATAACGCCAACCCCCGCCTGCGAAAGGTTGATGGCGATGAGCCCAATCACGAGGCCTGCGGTCGTGACCACCTCAAAGAAGATGATTGCCTTGAGCGCGACACGGCCCACGCCCTTCAGTTCGCCATGGCCGGCGATTCCGGTCACGATGCCGCCAAAGATCAAAGGAGCGACGATCATGCGGATGAGGCGCAGAAAAATTTCGGCAAGAAACTGCGTTTGCGCGGCAAAATGGGGCGTGTCCACGCCCAGTTCGGCGCCTGCCAGCATGGCAAAGAAGGTCCACACGAGCAGCGAACGGCGCCACACAGCAAACGGAATGAACAGGACAAAGCCGCCGCAACGCAACGCGAGGCCGACAACTGCACTTGCGTGAAGCAATTCAACCAGCGTGCCCGAAACAAGCAAGACCGCCGCCGCAATAGCAAGCGCACGCGTAAACCCACTTCTTTCGGCGGGAGCCGACAGCGAATTCTGTTTGAGTTGTGTGGAGTCGTTCTGCGGTGCGTCGCTCGTCATGAAGGCGCCCTGTTTTTCAAGGTCCTATTATGGTACGCCGCGCCCGCCATCCATTGCGACGTGCCGGGATTTCCCTCCCGGTCAGCTCGACGAGGTTCCCGACGCGGCAGCCTTCGCAGGCGCGGGGCTGGGGGCGCTGGAGCCGGCTTCGCTCGAGGTCTTTGTTTCGGTCTTCGTCTCGGGCTTCGTCTCTGACTTGGTTTCCGATTTCGAACTTTCAGACTTGCTTTCGGAATTTGAACTCTCAGAAGAGGATCCGCTGCTCTTAGGCGCGTAGTCGTTGACGTACCAGCCGGCCCCCTTGAAGTTGAGGCGCGGGGCAGTCAACGGCCGCTCAAGAACACCATGGCACTTTGGACACTCCTGCTCGGGTTCTGCGCTGAAGTTTTGAATTTTCTCGAATTTATGGCCGCACTGGGTGCAGCGATAGGCATACAACGGCAAGGTTCTTTCCTCTCCGGGAAGACATCGACCACTGTGTCTATTGTACCGGGAACGGGCAAATTCTCTGCAAAAGCTGCGGACAGCCGGCAAGAGAGCGGAATAGGAGGGGCCGGCAGACCCCGCCTGCTTGCCTTCGCGGTGGCTGCCGGCCCTCTGCCTTTTCAGATGTTCAAGCGCGTCCTGATTCAGTTTGCGTTCAGTTTGCCTTGATGGACAAAGAGGCGCTTTGATCTTCCCAGGCCAGGGTCAAGGTACCGCTGCCGTTGCCGTTATCAGTAATGGTGTACACCAGGTTCTCAACCATTGCCGGTGGCTTGGTCATGGTCATTTTGGTCCGGCCCAAGTCCTTGGTTCCGTCGTAAGCCAAGCCCCATTCACCGGTTGCCTTGCTCACAATCAGCGACCAGTTGTCGGGATCGGAAATATCCACAAACAACGTATAGCTGCCTGCGGGCACGGCCAGATCGCCCAGGGTAAAGTCGCCTGTGGTCACCAGAGCGGTGGCCTCATTGGCGCCGGCGCGCCACACCGGGTAGTGCGGGTTGTGGCTGATGAGCCCGTCCTTAGTGAAGATCTGGCCCTCGCGGCCCTTCACGCCGGGCGAACTGTAGTTGATGGTGATAGACTTGCCGCCGATGGTGGCTGTCGCAGTTGCCGGCGGGCTTGGCCGGGGCTTCTTTGGAGCCGTTTGCGCCAGCAGGGGCATGGCGGCGATGAGAGCCGCGGCGATAAAAGCTCTTCTGTTCATGATGATGTTCTCCTTGGGCTGAGCCCATCTTGACTTAAGCGAACCCAACCGGACGATTGTCGCACCATCCGGCCCGGTTGGCGAACCGGGGAAGATGGGCGCGGCGGCTGACTCGCATCGAGTGCGATGCCTGCTATGATGCGGCCCAAGGAAGATGCATGGCTGACACCTTTGAATCGAACTCGCCCGGAGCCCGTTTTCGACTTGCCGTGGCCCAAGAACGGCCGCTGCAGGTGGCCGGCGCCATCAATGCTTATACGGCGCGCCTGGCCCACGCTACCGGCTTCCGCGCCTTGTATTTGTCCGGGGGAGGCGTGGCAGCCAACTCGCTCGGCATACCCGACCTCGGCATCAGCACCATGGAAGATGTGCTGACGGATGTTCGGCGGATTACCGATGTGGTCGACCTTCCGCTGCTGGTCGACATCGACACCGGCTGGGGCGGAGCGTTCAACATCGCCCGCACCATCCGCTCCATGATCAAGGCCGGGTCTGCTGCCGTGCATATTGAGGACCAGGTGAGCGCCAAGCGCTGCGGCCACAGGCCGGGCAAGGAACTGGTGGCCACCGAAGAAATGGCCGACCGCATCAAGGCCGCCGTGGATGCACGCACCGATTCTCAATTCGTCATCATGGCCCGCACCGATGCCCTGGCCAACGAGGGACTCGCAGCCGCGATCAGCCGCGCGCAGGCGTATGTTGCCGCCGGCGCCGACATGATTTTTGCTGAGGCCATTACCGAGCTCGCCATGTATAGGGAGTTCCGCGCGGCCGTCGGCGTGCCCATCCTGGCCAACATTACCGAGTTCGGCCAGACACCGCTCTTTAGCCGCGACGAGCTTGCGGCGGCCAACGTGGACATCATCCTGTATTGCTGCGGCGCTTACCGCGCTATGAACGCCGCTGCGCTCAAAGTGTACGAAACCATCCGCACAGAGGGCACGCAGAAGAGCGCGCTCCCGTTNNAGAAAAGAACCCCGACCAGAGTTCCTGACAGGCTCTGGACACGTCCGCCGTTCATCAGTTAGCTTGATGCTCTCCGGAGGTCAAAATGTCCGAAGGCAAGCCCGGCTCCCCCGCCGCCACTTTCAAACCCAAGAAGTCCGTGGCTCTCTCCGGCACGCCCGCCGGAGAAACCGCGTTGTGCACCGTGGGCCGCAGCGGCAACGACCTGCACTATCGCGGNNACCTGCTGGTCCACGGCAAGCTACCCACCGCTGTCGAACTGGTGACGTACAAAGCCGCATTGCGCACCATGCGCAGCATCCCCGCGTCAGTAAAGCAGGCGCTGGAGATTCTGCCGCCTTCAACGCACCCCATGGACGTGCTGCGCACCGGCGTTTCCGTGCTGGGCTGCGTACTGCCCGAGGCCCCGGACCACAACGAAGCAGGAGCGCGCGCGATTGCAGACACTCTGCTGGCCTCGCT
>PLST01000243.1:0-1322 GCA_003164255.1 Acidobacteriaceae bacterium
CTCGTCAAGCGAGAGATCCTGTTCTTCGGCGGATGCGGGTAGATAAATGGCCATGGATACGATGATGCTCCGGAAGACTCTCCGCTAGCTCTTCAACTCCTCAATGGTGATGTGGTCGTTGGTGTAGATGCAGATTTCGCCGGCGATCTTCATGGCTTTCTCCGCAATCTCGCGTGCGCCCAGATCCGTGTTCTCCATCAGCGCGCGGGCCGCGGCCGTGGCATAGCTTCCGCCGGAGCCGATGGCAGCCAGCGCTTCGTCCGGATCGATCACGTCACCCGAGCCGGAGATCAGAAATGTTTGTCCCAGATCGGCCACCAGCAGCAGCGCCTCAAGATTGCGCAACATCTTGTCGGTGCGCCAGTCNNAGAATCTTATCCTGGTATAAGCGGCGAATCTTTTTGGCTGAGTGCTTCAGCACGTGGTCGCCCAGCGTAACCTGGCCGTCGGCCGCCATCACCACCTGGCCGTTGCGACGCACGCAAATCACGGTCGTCGAGCGTATACGCGAGCCCGATTTGGAGCGAATCCGCCCCCGCGTTGCCGAACTCGGTGCTGCCTTTGTGCCTGCATCCAAAACCAAGTAAGATCCTCCGAAAATCGGCGCCCTGCGAGCTCAAATCACCGCACGGCGCAACCTAAAGTATAGGTCATCAGCCCGGATACTCTCAGAACGCTGAGGCGTGGCTTGCCGGCCCGTTTATCGCCCGCAAAATTGGTATCGGGGCCAGATTCCGCGCTTTTGTAGGATTTTCAGGCCCTTCCCGTCACACACTTCGCGTCCCATTTTGACGCATGCCTCACCGACGCCGCGCGCCCGTCCCATTGCCGCGCATGCGCGCCGCCGCCCTTGAGCTATCCTTTTGACAGGCACCCCTGGGGTGGGTTCCGCCTCAAATGGTCCTCTTTGCTGCAACTGAATGGGAGTTGGGAGGTGGCCTCGGCACAATCGCCGGGCTTGCCGTGCTTGGCCTCTGGCTGGTGACGCGCAAACGGCCCTCGCCCGAGGAACTGGAGCGCGCACGGCGCAAATTCCTCGTTCAATCCGGGCGCATCGTCGACGGCATGCTGCTCGACGTTTGCGACGTTGACGGCGAAGGCGATCGCAAGCTTACCATGCTGCTTTTCAACTACCGCATCGGCGGCGTCGACTACGAGTGCTCGCAGGACATTACCGACATGGGCGCGATCCTTGACCCTGCCCATGTGCGCGCAGGGTTTCCATGCTCAGTGCGCTACCAGCCCGGAAATCCGCAAAACAGCATCGTGGTGGCCGAAGAGTGGTCCGGACTGCGCGCCGGCCTTCCCGTGCCGCACATCTA
>PLST01000243.1:1441-3664 GCA_003164255.1 Acidobacteriaceae bacterium
ACCTTCGGCTACCAGAGAGCCGGCGTCCTGGCTGCCTTCATCAACGCAGCCACGCTGATTCTCATCTCGCTCTGGATCGGCGTTGAGGCCATTCACCGGCTCTCGAATCCCGTCACCGTACAGCCGCGCATGATGATGATCGTTGCCGCCGCCGGCGTGCTCATGAANNCACATGGCCGGCGACACGCTTTCCACGGCCGCCGTCATCGCCGGAGGCGCCGGGATTCTGCTCACCGGCCAGAACTGGATTGATCCCGTCCTCTCGCTCATCATTGCCGCGCTCATCCTCTGGTCCAGCATCGGCATCGTCCGCGAAACGCTGAATATTCTTCTGGAGGGCACGCCGCACGGCATTTCGCTCGGCGACATCCGTAAAGGCATGGAAGACGTCAACGGCGTGATCGACGTGCACGACCTGCATGTCTGGAGCCTCGGCTCGCAGTCGCGCGCCCTGGCCTGCCACGTGAAGATCGACGACATTCCACCGTCCGCCAGCGCCTGCATCCTTTCCGATCTCAATCATGTGTTGCGCGATCATTTTCACATCAGCCACTCGACCATCCAGTTTGAGCACATTGGCTGCGGCGAGCTGGTGCGCTGCGTCGTCCCGCCCGAGCAGATGGCCGGCACCCACGAGCATCATCACCACGGACACGCGCATTAAAACTTTCGGAGGTTCCCGATTGTCCCAAGTTCGTCTTCGGCGTCTCCTCGCTCACCTCGTTCTGCCGGCGCTGCTCGTGCTCCTCGCTGCTGCAGCGGTTCCCTTCACGCGCGCCGCGCAATCATCTGACACGCAGGCCGCCACCGCCGCGCAGCTTGAGGCTCTCTCCGGTGAGTACGCAAGCGCCGCCTTCCCTGATATCCCGCTCAGTTTCTACGTCAAGGACGGCAAGCTCACGGTCGAGTCCGAGAGCCGGGTTCCCGCGCAGCTCGACAGCATCTCGCCGCTCGAATTTCAATTCCCCCATTCCAAAACCACGATCCGCTTCCTGCTTGACGTCCAGGGCCACGGTGAGTCGGCGATTGAATCCACCAGTCCCGACGAGGTCCTCCATCGCAGCGGACCCGCGGTTCAGCACGTCTTCCACGACTATCAACGCTTCGACTTCATGATTCCCGCGCGCGACGGCGTCAAGCTGCACGCGGTCATCCTCAAGCCGGCTGACATTGCTGCGCCGCTGCCTTTCCTCATCCAGCGCACCCCGTACGGCTGCGACGGAGCCACCCGCGAGTCGTTCTTTGGCGGCCGCCCCGAGCTGGCGCGCGAAGGCTACATCTACGCCTGCGCCGACATTCGCGGGCGCTACAAGAGCGAAGGCAAATTCATCATGAGCCGGCCCCTCGCCGACCACCACGATCCCAAAGCCGTGGATGAAAGCACGGACACCTGGGACACCGTTGACTGGCTGCTCAAAAACGTCTCCGGCAACAATGGCCGCGCAGGTTTTGTAGGGACAAGCTATCCCGGCTTCCTCGCCATGATGGCCGGCATCGACCCGCACCCGGCAGTCAGGGCCATCTCCCCGCAGGCGCCCATGATCGACGTCTGGATGGGCGACGACTTCTTTCACAACGGCGCCTTCCGACAGAGCTATGGCTACGACTACGTGCTCGCCATGGAGGCCAGCAAGCAGGACACCGACGTAAGCTATGGCCACGATGCGCAAGGCAATCCTATCGACGGGTACGACTTCTTCCTCCAGCGCGGTTCCTTTCTTGAGGACGTAAAGCGGTCGCACTCGCCCGTGCTGCCCACCTGGAAGCTCTTCCTCGATCATCCGGCATACGACAAATACTGGAGCTCGCGCGGCGTTGAACACTCGCTCACCGCAGTCACCGTGCCGACGCTGACCGTGGGCGGCTATTACGACCAGGAAGACATGTTCGGTCCGCAGATCGAATATGCAACTCTCGAACCGCATGACAAGAATCACGAGAACTTTCTGGTGCTCGGACCGTGGAGGCATGGGTACTGGAGCAGCTCTTCGCGCAGTCTGGGCAATCTCGATTACGGTGAGCCCATTGGCAAGGAGTTCCGTTCGCAAATCGAGGCGAAGTTCTTCGCGCACTATCTCAAAGACGCGCCNNTCGAACACCTGGCAGCGTTACAGCAAATTTCCTCCGAGCCTGTCGAAGACAGCCAGTCTTTACCTCAAGGGCAGCGGGGTTCTCGGTTGGAGCCCCGCCACCGCCGAGGCAAAAACCAGCTACGTCAGCGAC
>PLST01000243.1:3676-5100 GCA_003164255.1 Acidobacteriaceae bacterium
CACCGCCGATCTCACCCTCACCGGCGAAGTCGTCGCCGACATCTTCGCCGCAACCACCGGCACTGACAACGACCTGGTCGTCAAGCTCATTGACCAGTACCCTGACGATGATCCCGACCAAAAGATGCGCGGCTACCAGCTCATGACGAACGAAGAAATCTTCCGCGGCCGCTATCTTTCCAGCTTTGAGAAACCGGCGCCCATTGAGGCAGGAGCCGTGCGCGAATACAAGTTCTCGCTGCACGACGTGGACCACGTCTTCAAAGCCGGCCACACCGTGATGGTTGAGATTCAGAGCACATGGTTCCCGCTCTACGATCGCAATCCGCAAACCTTTGTGCCCAACATCATGAAAGCCAAACCTGCTGACTTCAAACCCGCCACCATCACCGTCTACTCCGGCCCCGGCCACGCGTCCAGCCTGCTCGTGCCGGTTGTGAACGGGGATGGCCACATTGAGCGCTTTTGAAGTATCCGTGCTTTAGTTCTTCTACAGTTTGTTCACAACGGAACGATAATTACAGTATGAGAATCACATTCTCTGCGGACGAGCAACTTATCCGGCGCGCGCGTGAACGCGCCAGGGCAATGGGGACGACTCTGAACCAGCTACTCCGAGAATTCATCGAGAGGCTTGCTGCAGGGGACCCGAACCCACACACCCTCCCTGCCAAATACCGGCTCTCACAGCGCCAATCGCCGCCGGACCCTGCGGCACGGCCATAGAATGATCGGGTTGCGCCGTTCCAACTCGTTTCGCGCTAAAATAAGAGACGAGATGATGCTCCACCAGCCCATTCCGGCCCTCCTCTAGCGGCACCCGCCGCCCATGCCTGTTCTCTGCCCAATTCACCCATCCAAAATCTTCCCGCCCGGAGGGGGCGTCCTATGATCGATCGTCTGGAACAAATGGAGCAGCGCTACAACGACATGCAGGCGCAGTTCTCGCTGCCCGAGGTCCTCAACGACCACGAAAAATATCAGAAGACCGCCAAGGCCATGCGCGAGATAGAAGCGCCGGTCGAGCGGTACCGCGAGCTCAAGCAGGTGCGGCAGGGGCTCGCCGACGCGCGCGCCATGCTCGCCGAGAGCGACCCCGACCTGCGCGCCATGGCCGCCGAGGAAATCGCCACGCTCACGCCCCGCGAAGCCGAGCTTGAAGAAGAACTCAAGGTCATGCTGCTGCCCAAGGATCCCAACGACGAGAGAAATGTGATTCTCGAAATTCGTGCGGGCACGGGCGGCGATGAGGCATCGCTGTTCGCCGCCGAAATCTTCCGCATGTACACGCGCTTTGCCGAGCAGCACAAGTGGAAGATCGAACTGCTCTCGCTTTCCGAGTCCGGCGTAGGCGGCTACAAGGAAGTGATCGCGATCATCGAAGGCGAGCGCGTCTATTCGCAAATGAAGTGGGAGAGCGGCGT
>PLST01000600.1:0-472 GCA_003164255.1 Acidobacteriaceae bacterium
CCTTCTACATGAAGGGCGCCATCGAAGAAGTGCTTGAAACCGCCGAGAAACTCAAGGCGAGCGTTTAACGGCAGTGGTCAGTGAACAGTGAGCAGTGGTCAGTAGGATCGCTCACCAATAAATCGATACTTACTGTTCGCTGACCACTGTCCACTGTTCACTGGCGACTGAAAGGAGCCCTCATGGCAGACGAGACAAACCAAATCCGCGTACGGCTCGTCACTCCCGAGCGCACGCTCTTCGAGCACGCGGCCACGGCGGTCGAACTGCCCGCGAAAGACGGCTACTTCGAAGTCCTCTACGGACACGCGCCCACGATGGCCGAGCTTGGCGCCGGCGACGTCATCATCCACGGCGGCCCCGATATCACAGACGGCAGTCCTGACGCCTCCCGCTACAACGTCAGCTGGGGCTTTGTTGAAGTGCTTCCCGACCGCGTCACCATCCTCGCCTCCGACGCGCTCAAGCCCGA
>PLST01000600.1:538-4325 GCA_003164255.1 Acidobacteriaceae bacterium
GCGTTTTCATTTGACCAAAGAATAATCCCTGTGGCCCATCGGGGGACCGGGGAACCGGGGCGCCGGGGTACCCACTGGGTCGGGGCCGGGGCGGCGTCGGCAGCTTCATCGCGATGAGCGGGCGTCGCCAACCCTCATCCGCACGTCCACCGAAACACGCGACCCCGCAATTTCCATCCGACGCCTCGCTCGCCTCCTCAAGTCATGTGCCGCACGGTGTAATCGTATGCAAAAAAATGCACCTTGCGCCTGCATTAGTGAAGGACTACAACTTGAGCGATACGGCTTCCCCGGTTACAACTTCAGTTGCAGTGGTGAAAAACGCACATTTCGACTTTGAATCTTCATTTGTAAACTCATTTCCACCAAGACGGCAGTAGAATCGAGCTACTCTTGGATCCCCTGTAATAAATTCCCGCCATATCTAAGAAGAACCGATACATGTCAGATCAAAGGAGGACGATGACCAATCTAAATGTGCGCCGTTTCGTGAAGTCGGGAATGTTCCTGCTCGCAGGAGCGCTCGTTTGTCAGACGCTTCTGGCCGCCAATATCTACGTGGGCAGCTGCGGGGCGCCGACCTACCCAACCATTCAGGCAGCAGTCACCGCCAGCACGTCAGGCGAAAACATCTACGTCTGCCCCGGCACGTATCCGGAGCAGGTGACCATTACCCGTAACGTGAACCTGATCGGCGTGAAAACCGGAACCTCCGGCGATGTGGTTATTACTTCGCCGTCGGGTGGAGTCGTGCTGAATGCCTACGACACCTATCCTGGGGCATTACCAGTGGCAGCCCAGGTTCTTATACAAAACGCCGGCAACGTAACGCTCACCAACATCACAGTCGATGGCGGCAACAACCAGATCGCCGGTTGCGGCCCCGATCTGAGGGGCATCTACTATCAGAACGCTTCGGGAACCATCAATGAGGTGGTCACTCGAAACCAGGTCCTTCCGGGGGGTCTTACGGGTTGCCAGTCCGGCGAGGGCATCTTTGTGCAAAGTGGCTATTCGAGCGGCCAGGCGAACGTGCTCATCGAGAACAGCACCGTGCACTCATTCCAGAAGAACGGAATCACGGTCGACGGACCGGGCGCTCAGGGCCGTTTGCAGTACAACTACATCTCGGGCTTGGGCCCCACAAACGGCGCGGCCGAGAACGGTATTCAGATCAGCGATGGAGCCCAGGGAACCGTAACGGGAAACGTGGTGACAAATGAAATCTGGGCGCNNCCGATCCAACCTACGGCACCATCCACAACTCGGGCGGCCTGAGCGACAAGACCGTGATCAAGAGCAATGCAGTTCTCGACACGTTTCTCTACGACGCCATCGACCTCTGCAGCAACAGCAACACCGTCGAGAACAACGTCCTTTCCAACGCCGCCGAATCGGGTGTTCACCTCGACAGTTCCTGCACCTCGGCAGGCAACAAGAATGTCGTCAACAGCAACACGATTACCGAATCCTGTGCCGGAGTCCTGAACAGCGGAACCGCCAACAGCATCGGCACCGCCAACACCTACAACAGCGTCGGGACCACTGTTCTCACCGGCAACGTATGTTCCACGCTTTCGGTGGCTGTGGTGGGATCGGCCGCATCCGCGCAGGTCAGCCAGGCATCGTCCGCGACGGGCCACCCGACACCGGTTCGGTGACGCCGGGGAATTGAGTTGAACGGGCCGCCTTTTCCGCGGCGGCTCACATCTAAGATTGAGCGTGTGTTGTCGCTCTACACTAAATCCGAAAATGCAATAAGACGGCCTGCTCTGTAGAGCAGGCCGTCTTTCCTGACCACTGACCACTGTTCACTGTCCACTGACCACTGGCTCTTACCAGTGCTTATGCTCGGACAGCACATCCAGCTCCGCGCCGGCCAGCAGAAACGCACCCACGCCGAAGTTGTAACTTGAGCTCGGCTTGTAATCCGCCGGCGCTTCGCCGATCGGCTGAATCGACCCCAGCCTTCCATCCTGATAAACGTGCGCCAGCAGGCCCGCCCACGCCTTTTCCACCACCGGCAGATAGGTATCCGCGTCGAGCATGCGATGGTCAATGCCCCAGGCCAGCGCATAAGTAAAGAATGCCGAGCCGGAAACCTCTGGCTGCGGATAACTCCCTGGATCGAGCAGCCCCGGGCGCCACAATCCATCGCTCCCTTGCAGGCTCGCTACCTCCTGCGCCATCTCCTTGAGCAACGCCACGTAGTGCGGGCGCAGCGGATCGTCCTGTGGCAGTGTCGCCAGCACGCGCACGATGCCCGCCATCACCCAGCCATTGCCCCGCGACCAGAAAATCTTCTCGCCATTCTTCTCGTGCTTGTCCAGGTAGCTGGCATCGCGCGAAAACAGATGCTTCTGCTTGTCGTAGAGAACCTTCTCCGTCTCGCCCCACTCGCGATCCACATACGCGTTGTACGTGTTGTCGCCTGTCACTTCTGACAAGGCCGTTCCCGCAGCCGGCGCCATGAACAATGCATCGCACCACCACCACGCCGGCTTTTCTTTGTCGTTGAGCAAGGCCACGGCGTCGTCGTACTGGCGGCGCAGCGGCGCTATCTGGCCCTCGTTATGCGAAGACCGATAGACCTCAATCCACGCCTGCGCAATGGCAAAATCGTTCGCAGGATACATGGTGCGCTCCAGCTTCCAGCCGAATTGCCCTCCAACCTGCGCAACGTAGCGGCTGTAGCGCGGATCGGCCAGCGTGCGCGATGCCGCCATGAACCCGATGTCCAGCGTTCCAAAATCCCAGTCGCGGCTGGCAGGCTGGTATTCAGCGCGCGAAAGCTCCCACTCCGCCACCTTGCGCATCGCCGCGCGAATCTGCTTTGCGTGGATCGCCGGGGAAAGATCGGTGGCAAGCGGCCCGGGATTGTCCGGCTGGTCACCCGGCGAAGCTACCGCTTCAATCGCGGTTGTCTGCTGCGCATGGCAAACGCTGTTTCCAGGCCCGCCGCCGAACATTCCCACCAACGCGGCCATCGCACCAGCCCCCAACAGCGTTCTTCGTACCCAACGCATCCCCGTCACCCCTTCGTCCTCAGGAACCCCGCCGCCCGTTGTGCAAAACAATGCGCAACCGGCAATCCCCATCATACGATCTCGATCTTCCACGTGCCTCCATCGGCAGACGTCAATGAGTTGAGCAACCCCCGGCGGAGACTCCCGCCCCTGATCCCCCGCAGATCGTCGTCACGGCCCGCCAATCTCCCGCCCGGATTGAACGCATTGCAGCCATCCCCCCAAGGACATGCGCCGGGTCACCCCAACCGGCCCCACAACCGCGCTTCGCTTTGCCCGATCCTCCAGAAATTCCTGTTATGCAAACAAATTCCGCTTGCAGGTTTCTCGTTTCGCACCTATGCTTTTCTTCTCGTGAAATTCAGAGCTAAATTCGGGCTGGACGGCTACCTATGGGTAGTGCTTGGCATGTTCCAGATCTTTTCCTCACTCCGCGGCCACTTTGGTCTGCGCGCCCCCGGCATCAGCCTCATTGGCGTGGCCACCGGCCTGGCGCTTGCCATGGTCCCCTTGTTCCGCTGTCTGTTCCTCTCCTGGGAGTTCGATCTGGCCTCTTTCCGTGAGCGAGCCTTTCTCCGCGTCACGCATCAGATCCCCTGGCGCGACATCACACGCGTCAACGAATTCATTCCCGGGTCTGAAGACGACACGCTGGCTGTCTGGTACCAGAACCCCAAGTCAAAGTCGGGGAGCAGCTACCTTACGGCAAGGCCCAACCAGCGGCGACAGTTCCTTGAAGCCCTGCACAAGTTCGCCCCCAC
>PLST01000600.1:4364-4833 GCA_003164255.1 Acidobacteriaceae bacterium
TTGCCAATCAGGACATCGACTCCACTCTGCGCGAAAACCGTGTCTTCCCGCCGCCTCCCGAATTCGCCGCCAAGGCCTACATCAAGTCCCTCGATGAATACGAGACCCTCTACAAGCAATCCATCCAGGATCCTGAAGCCTTCTGGGCCGGCGTCGCCAAAGATCTCCACTGGTTCAAGCCATGGGACAAGGTCCTCGAGTGGAACCTGCCCAACGCAAAATGGTTCGTCGGCGGCCAGCTCAATCTCAGCTACAACTGCGTTGACCGCCACGCGCTAGGCGCCCGCGCCAGCAAAACCGCCCTCATCTGGGAAGGCGAACCCGGCGAAGTCCGCCGCCTCACCTACGCCGAGCTCCACGTCGAAGTCCAAAAGTTCGCGAACGCCCTCAAGTCTCTCGGCATCAAGAAAGGCGATCGCGTCGCCGTCTACATGGGCATGACGCCCGAGCTCGCCATTGCCCTGCTCGC
>PLST01000447.1:0-2787 GCA_003164255.1 Acidobacteriaceae bacterium
CGGTTTCCTAAACCGCAGGTCGGCTGTTCGAATCAGCCCGGGGTCACCATACCTTTCATGCAAGAGTGAAGGCGCGACTGCCAGGCGAGGCGGCCTTTCCTGTCCAAGTCCGGTTTTGACATTGCTCCCGATTGCGGTTATAAAAGTTGATGTCATCGAAAGTTGTTCGATGACATCACGACTGCACACGGATGGAACGGTGCAGTTGACAACCTTAATCGCAAGGATGCTCGGGAAGGCGGTTAGAATCCGCCACTGCCCCGCAACTGTGAGCGCCCCTGGTTCGATGACCGTCGATAGGGTCATTGGGTGAGGAAAGAAATTCAGCCGGGTTCTTCTCGATCTAGAGCGGGAACCCTGGAAACCACTGCAGACAGGCGCTCGCGCTTGTTTTTGGGAAGGTGGCTGAAGAAGGCGCAAGTCAGGAGACCGGTCCTCGCGTCTTGAACCGCTTTCGCGTCCCGAGGGGGACGAAGGAGCCATCGTGGACCTTTCCTCATTCAAGCGCGCCCTTCCTGTCCGCGCAATCGCGTATTCCCTTGCAGCCATCCTCCTGGTTCTGTTGATTCCAGCCAGCCGGGCTGCGTCGATCCGCGGCGTGGTGACAGATGCGACCGGCGCCAAAGTCACAGGCGCGAATGTGGCTCTGGTGAGCGGCGGCAAGGTTGTGGCCGTGGCCGTGTCGACGGCTGACGGCAGCTTTCAGATTCTTACCGGCGGGGAGGGGCGATTCTTCCTGGTGGTTTCAGCCAAGAGCTTTCGGCAGTTGCAGACGCCAGACTTTTATGCCGGGCGCATGGACAGCCTGGAGCGCAATGTTGTTCTGGAACCGGAGTGGGTGCGCGAGTCGATTGTGGTGACGGCGACGGGAACGCCTACGCCACAACCGCAAACCAGCGGGGCGACGAGCGTGCTGGGTCCGCTGGATCTGGCACTGCGCGACGATCTGGTGAGCTCGCTCAGACTGATGCCGGGCACCTTTGTGGCTCAAGACGGGCAGCTCGGCGCGCAATCTTCCCTCTTCATTCGTGGCGGCGACTCAGACTCAAACAAGACTGTTTTGGATGGCGTGAGCGTGGGCGACATGGGCGGAGTGTTCGACTTTGGCGGCCTCTCAACCACCGCCATTGAGAGTGCGGAAGTGTATCGCGGACCCGATTCGAACCTCTATGGCGCCGATGCAGCCGCCGGCGTGGTCAGCCTCACCACTCCTCATGGGACGACCAGCTTCCCCTCCCTGCTGTTCCAGGGGGAAGCGGGCAACTTTAATAGCTCACGCGAAGAACTAGAACTGGCGGGCGCGCGCGGCAAGCTCGATTATCTCGGCGCGTACAGTTGGTTGCAGTCAGGCAACTCGATTCCAATGGACGAGTACCATGACGGCACTTCGGTGGCCAACGTGGGTTGGCAGCCCTCCGGTTCCACAACAATCCGCGCCACGCTTCACTACGGCGTGGACGCAACCGGCGTTCCCAACTCCTATGGCTTTTATGGCGTCGCCGATGACCGCAAGGAAGGCGATCAAAATATCTACGGCGCAGCCATTCTTCAAAACCAGACCACGCCCGGCTTCCATAATCGCTTCGAATATGGACTGGTACGCAAGCGCGAGCAGTCGCAGCAATGGTATGCGGCGGGCATCTGTATTCCCACCGGCAGTTGCAACGGCGCCGCAGATTCGTTTACCGGCGGCAACTTCTACGGATTGCCGATCACCATCCAGGGCGCCAACGGATTCAGCGCCGTGGGCCCCGCACTGCTGAACTACAGCGCAGCCAATGGAAGCGTGTACCCTAACCGGCTCGACCTGATCTCGAACAACGACCAGTTTCTTTACCAGGGCGATCTGCATCTGACCCCTCACCTGCAACTGCTGGCCGGTTTCCACTTCCAGAACGAGCGTGCCTACGAACGCGAACCAGTCTACTTCATCAACGAATCCGTCACTCGCGACAACTACGACTACCTCTTTGGCGCTCACGGCGACTTCCTGAACCAGAGGATCTTCTACAGCCTTGGCGCGGACTTCATGCACTATCAGTTGATCGGCAATGGTGTCTCGCCGCATATCGGTCTTGGCTTCTATGTGCTGCGCTCGCGCCACGGCATCTTCAGCGGGACACGTCTCAACGCCAGCTTCTCGCAAGGTATCCGCGAACCGCAGTTGACCGAGCAATTCGGCTCGCTCTACGACTTCCTTGAGCAAAATGGCGGCCAGTCCACCATCCAGCAATTGAACATCCCGCAGCTCGAAGGGCCCACCGCCCGCACATGGGAGGGCGGCGGCGAACAGTCGTTCTTCAGTGAGCGGATCATCTTCCGCGCAACCTACTTCCATAACGAGTTCGGCCGCGACATCGAGAGCGTCGGAGCCGCGCTGGTTCCCGCTTTGCTGCCCAACCTGACGGCTCAACAGCAACAGGCCCTTGAAGCCACACTTCAAAGCGAAAACGCCTACTCGCTCGACCTTAACTCGCTGGCATTCCGGGCCCAGGGCATTGAAACCACCGTCGAAAGCGGAATCGGCAAGAACATTTTTCTGCGCGGCGGTTACACCTACCTTGATTCAGTCGTTCAACGCTCTTTCTCCAGCGACAACCAGGCTCTGCTGGGAGGGTATGCGCCCACATTCGACGGCATCCCTGTCGGCATTTACTCGCCGCTCACAGGCGCTCGTCCTTTCCGCCGTCCACCCCATACCGGCTTCTTCACCGCGAGCTACGCAGGCAAGAAAATTACCGGCGTGTTTGCCTCGTCGTTTTCTTCCCGCAGCGACGACTCCACCTT
>PLST01000447.1:2882-3566 GCA_003164255.1 Acidobacteriaceae bacterium
ATGCCGACGAGGAGGAGGGTGCTCGCCGAACTCCCGCTTCAGGGGAAGCGGATGCGCCGGTGAGCGCACTTTCGTTACTTCGTCGACGCATGGCCTCAGCTCAACTCAGATGAAATTTCGCAATATTGCAACCTTTGTTCATTTAGTGAATAGGATGTGCAAATCTTTTCCTAAATGCCCAACTTTTGGTTGAATAAGTAACCTAAATCCTATTACTATTGGATACCCCGAAAGTGTTAGTTTCTACGTGAATCGTTTCTTCGAGGTACCAGTATGGCGTGCCCTAAGTGCCTGTCGGATTCAGTTTCGGTCGTTCCCGCAGAGATTCGTCTCTACCGCAACGGCCCCCGGACCCTGAGTCACCCCCCCATGACTCCCTACCCTGATATTCATGTGTGCCTTGATTGCGGCTGGTCGGAGTTTTCAATTCCACGCTCCTGGCTTTCAGCCGGGTGGTTGCATTCCGCGCAGCCAACCATTGCTCCAGGAGGAACCACTCTTGAAGCAACGGTTTTAGCTGCTACAACGCAATAGAGCAGTTCTGCACAGGCGACACGGCATCTGCTCTGAGCCGCGAGGATTTGCCGTGCCATAAAAAAGGCCCCCAGCCGAAGCTGGAGGCCTTTTGTTTGCACACCGAGAACGGCTTTTGCGCCGAAGGCGCGGCTGCCGCACCGCAGGTGC
>PLST01000469.1:0-214 GCA_003164255.1 Acidobacteriaceae bacterium
TCCATGGTGATGAACTGCGTGCCCGCGGCGGCGGTGCCGTTGACGCTGATGGGATAGCGCGTGAACTCGCCGGTTTTGCGATCGATTTTGTAGTAGTAGACAACGAGCGGATCGTAGGAGCCGGGGTCGTTGCCGTTGTGGCCGCGGTAGCGCTTGCCTGCCAAGAGCTCCATTTGGCCGTCGCCATCAATGTCGACCATCTTGAGCGCGTGCA
>PLST01000469.1:377-3853 GCA_003164255.1 Acidobacteriaceae bacterium
GCTCGCGGCTGCCGACGTGATGCACTTTTGGCTCCTTGCCGGAGAAGTCGATCCACAAAATGCCGGAGTGGTTGTAGTGGGCGAAGATGAGGTCGGGCTGGCCGTCGCCGTTGATGTCGGCCATCCAGCCGCCCTCAGTATCGTAGCTGTCGGTGATGAAATGCTTCTTCCATTCGGTGCCATTGGGGCCGGGGTTTTCCCACCAGAAGATGCCGTTGGTCATCCAGCCAGCAGTGACTACGTCAGGATATCCATCGTGGTTGACGTCGATGGTCCACTCGCCGCAGTCGGAGACGAATTCACCGCGGATTCCGGCCTCACGGTACTGGCGGCGCTTCCACTCACCGCCCTGGGGGCCTGGATTCTCGTACCAGTAGGCTCCGCTGAGCAGGTCGGGACGGCCGTCCCCGTTCATGTCGAGCGCTGTGATGCCCTCGGCGTGATCAGTGCCGAGCCGATGGACGAAGAACGTAGCCTGGGGAACGCCGCCGGGACCGGGGCCGGGGGTGGTGATGCGGTCAGAGTCGCGCGGGGCTGCGGCAGGCGCGGCCGGGGTTTGTGCCTGCAGGATGGCTACGGCGGCCAGCAACGATGCGGCGACAAAGGCGGGGGCGCTTTTCGGCAATCTCATGGGGGGATTTCCTCTCGCGGGCCATTCTCATGGCTGGCGGGTGTCGTACGCAAGGGGCATGCATCGCATGCGTCAGGGGATTTCCCCGCCCACTCATCGCGATGGAAGTGCCGCGATGAATGGGGCACAGCTTCGGTTCTGACGTAAAGATCAGGATGTGTGGGCCTGGCGTCCGGAGATCTTCGCCATGAAGTGGGTGATGAGAGTGACCGGGAGGAAGCGGACGATGAAGCTGGTGAGGCGGCCTTCGGCGCTGGGCAGGACGGTGCGCTTGCCGCGGGCGAGGCCTTCGATTCCAATGCGCGCGACTTCTGCGGTGGGCTGCACGCCGCGCTCTTCAAAGATTGTTGCGCGGGAGATGGAGAAGAATTCGCTTTCAGTGGGTCCGGGACAGAGGGCCGTGACTTTGACGCCGTAGCGCGCGACCTCAGCGGCAATGCCTAGTGCGAAGAAGCGGTCGAATGCCTTGGAGGCCGCGTAGGTGGCGAAGTAAGGCAGCGGCTGAAAGCTGGCGGTGGAAGCGAGGATGAGGATCCAGCCGCGGCGGCGCTCAACCATGCGGGGAACAAACAACCGCGAGAGGCGCACCATAGCCTCGCAGTTCACGCGGACCTGAGCGAGCTCCTGGTCAATGGGGCTCGTTTGGAATGCACCGAACTGGCCGAGGCCGGCGTTGTTGATGAGGATGTCGACTTCGAGGCCGGCGGCCTCGGTTGCTTCGTAAATCTGTTGCGGCGCAGCGGGATCGTTGAGGTCGGCTGCAACGACCCGGACATCTGTACCCTTACTCGTGAGCTCGGCGGCCAGGGCATCGAGGCGATCTTTGCGGCGGGCGGTGAGAATCAGTTTTGCGCCGCAGCCGGCGAGCTGCCGTGCCAGTTCCGCGCCGATGCCTGCGCTGGCGCCTGTGACCAGCGCCCATCTGCCTTTGAAGTCGGTTGTATTTGCCATAGCGGTTTCATCATAGCGGATGGGCGTGATAAGAAACTGAACCCCAATCGGGCGGTGAATTGGGTAATTCAGGTGGAGAGGATTAGACAATTTCGCAAGTTAGCCTCCGCTACGCGGAGATGGCAAGTTGGCAAGTTCGCGGTGACTATTGCGCATGAGATTTCATTCCTTGCGGGTCGGCGATGCCGGTGGACGACTGATACCGAACCGCGACGAGGCTCCGTGCGCGTTACATCTTGATCATCTTGAATGCGTGCGTCCACTCATTGCGGAGAAATCCGGGAAGGCACCACAGCATGCAGAGCGGCTCAATGGCGCGCGCCGACTCCGCTCCGCCCATGTCCGCCGTTTCCCAACCGAACTCGTCGAGAATTTTGCCCACCGATTTCCTGGCTGACTCGTCGTTGCCGCAGATGAACATGGTGGGCTTGCCACCGGGGAACGCCGGGTTGACCATAAAGGCCGCGCCGACTGAGTTGAATACCTTGACGAAGTGTGCGGCCGGAAACTTGCGCTGCAAATCTTCCATGAGAGATTGATCGTGTGTGGTGAAGAGGCGCAGGACGCCGTGGTCGGGGGGTGCATCGGCGATGGGGTTCACGGCGTCCATCACGATTTTGCCTTTGAGGTTGTCAGCGCCGGCGAGGTTTAGAACATCAACGGCCGCCGTGCCTTTGACCGCAAGAACCAGCACCTGACCAAAGGCTGCCGCGGCGGCGAACGTGCCGGTCGCGCCCTTGGGATTTTTCGCTGCCCAATCCGCAAGCTTCGCGGGCGTCCTTGAGCCAATCATCACATCGTGGCCGTGCTTTAGAAAACCGCTTGCCAGCGTAGTCGCCACGCTTCCCGATCCAAGAACTCCAACCTTCATTGCTGTCTCCTTTGCCGATGTCAGCTCAGCCGAGCGCGGAGCGCCCTGTCTGCATAGATGTAGGGTTCGAGGGATTCGATGCGGATTAACTTGATTTTGTTGAGCGGGGCTTTTGACGGGCGGGACGGATGGCCGAACTTTTGGTGGCTGTGCGGGTTTTTTTCACAGACTTTTCGTTATTCTCAACGCGGAGCTTCCAGGCGGTGTGCAGCGCGCCGGCAAGCGTGTCCTCGCTGGCAGCGGCAAGCCGGATATGCGTTGCGCCGCCTTTGCCCCAGCCGCCGTGCACGGGGAGGAAGACTTCTGGCGCGTCCGCGATGAATGCCGCCTGCTGCTCCGGTGTAAGCATCAGGTTGCCGTAGCCCTGCTTCGCGTGGGCGAGAGTGGCGAAGATGCGGCCGCCGACACGGAAGTCGGCTGCGCCCATGTGCGAGCCTTCTTCTGCGCCTTCAAGCCAGAGAGCGATGCGGCGAAAGTCGGATGGGGTCATTTTGCAGCCAGCAGTTCCCCTTCGAACTCCTCATTGAGCCAGTTGGAGAAGGCCGAGAATTCTTCGTCGCGGCCGAGGAAGTCACGGACCATCTGACGGCCGGGCTTGGATCCACCCTGCTCGAGGACGGCTTTGCGATAGCGCGTTCCGGCTTCGCAGCCGAGCAGGTCGGCAGGATCGAATTGCGCGAAGAAGTCGAGGGCGATGACCTTGTCAAAGGCGTAGGTGTAGTAGTTGGACGAATAACCAGTGAGGTGGCCGAAGCTCGCGTACATGCGATTGCCATCTTGCCACGTCCACGGCTGCAGGCTCTGGTAAAGGCGCTTTGTGATTTCGTCGAGGTCGAGTAGAGCGGGATCCTGATCGTGAAGATCGAGCGAGAGCGTTGTGTAGTAGAGCTGCGAACGGACCCAGTCTGCGCGGCCGAAGGCTCCAGCGAGCTTCATCTTCTTGATGGTTTCTGAAGGGAGAACTTCGCCGGTTTGATAGTGGCGGGCGAAGGTCTGCAGAAGCTTTTCGTCGCGAAAGAACTC
>PLST01000469.1:3942-12971 GCA_003164255.1 Acidobacteriaceae bacterium
GCGGAGAACCATTTGTCCTTGCCGTCGCGCGGATGCATGTCGAGATAGAAGCGACCGACGGGCTTGCCGACCTCTACGACGTCAAATACGGATACGGCGGGGTGCCAGGCAGGAGCGCTGGAGGGACGGAACTCGACTTTGAAGAGGCGAGCGGCGGTTTGGAGGACGCCGGCCTGGACCTGCGCGTAGGGGAAGTAGGGGCGGACGGACTGGGAGTCAAAGTCGAAGGCGGAGCGGCGGAACTGCTCGTACCAGTAGGCACGGCTGGTGATGTCAATCGGCACGGCGACGGGGGGCACGGCGGCGGGCTGGCGCTTGCGGGTGAAGTCGAGGATGAGCTCGAGCTCGCGGCGGGCGCCTTCGGTGCTGGCCTGGTTGAGCTTGGTGAGGAAGGTGCGGACGTTGGCGGCTGAGCCCATCATCTGGTCGGCGGTAGCCAGATCGGCCCAGCTGCGGAAGCCGAGGATGGTGGCGATCTGCTGGCGGGTGGCGAGCAGGTCAAGGAGGATCTGCTGGTTCTTGGGATAAGCGCGGGTGTTGTAGGCGAGGAACATGCGGCGGCGGAGCTCGGGATTGGACGCGAAGGTCATGACCGGCTGCATCTCGTGCGGGTCAGTGGTGAGGGTGACGCCGCCTTCGGCATCGGGCTCGTGGCGGGCGATGTAGTCCGGGGGCAGCCCGGCGAGCTCTTCGACGGTGGCCTGGATGGTTTTGCCGCCTTCCTGGATGTTGCGGCTGAATTCGAGGGAAAGGCGGGTGGATTTCTCATGGAGGGACTGGATGTGGTCGCGAGTGGCCTGGTCCTTGTCAACGCCGGCCAGGCGGTAGCTAAGGAGGGTGCGCTCGACATAGTGGAGGGTGGCGGGCGATGCGCCGGTCAGGCTAATGGCGGCAAGTGCTTCATAAATTTGGCGGTTGAGGCTGAGGGCGCTTCCGGCCATGGAGACGCGCTGGGCCTCCTGCTGGGCCTGATCGCGGACCCCATTATCTGCTGCCACGGAGTTGAGGACGCCGGCCTGGGCGCCGGCCAGGCTGAGGTGCTCAATGGCCTGGTCGTAGAGGCGGAGGGAGTTCTCAGGGGTGCGGGGGCCCTGGACGGCCAATAGGGAGGCAAGGGCGGCTTCGTGGGCGGCGAGGCGTGCAGAGACCCACGCGGAAAGTGCTTCAGCGGAGGCAGCTCCGCCTGCCTCCCAGGCGTGGATGGAGTCGATTGGGGCGGGGGCGGACAGGTTCTGAGCGGGCA
Source organism: Acidobacteriaceae bacterium (assembly GCA_003164255.1). Classification (GTDB taxonomy): domain Bacteria; phylum Acidobacteriota; class Terriglobia; order Terriglobales; family Acidobacteriaceae; genus Telmatobacter. The sequence continues at coordinate 5,186 of PLST01000469.1, forward strand.
TGTCGGGGAAAATCCTCTTGTCTCTAGGTTGCCACAGAGGGGCCGGGTGCTGCAGGCTGGCGGGCCGGAAAGAAGTGACGAATATTCAACAAAATCTATGGTTGCAATCAACAGTTGCATCGGGGACGATTCCCGCTTAAGATGCGTCAATTGACGGCCATGGCCCGAGTTGCAGCATACACGGTTGAAACGGTTCCCGCGCCGGCGGTTCCCCGGATGCGGCTGGGGAAGCTGTGCGTGGCCATCCAGGGGGGGACGGCGGAGGAACTTTTCAGGCGGGCGGAGTCGGCTGCGCCGGAGACCCGGTTTGTGGAGTTCCGGCTGGACTCGCTGGCCAAACCGGCNNATTGGCACCTGCCGGAGGAAGGAGTTCGGCGGAAAATTTACGGGATCGCTGACGGCTGAACTGGAGATGCTGACAAAGGCGGCCGAGGCGGGCTGCGCCCTGGTGGACCTTGAGGTTGAGTCGGCCGAAGAAGCGAAGGCGGCTCAACTGGCGCGGTTCAAGGCGGGGTTGCGGGCGGTGGGAACGGCGCTGCTGGTGAGCTACCACGATTTCTCGCGGACCAAGGGCCTGGAACAGGCGGCAAAACGGATTGAGGCGTTTGAGCCGGACTTTGTGAAGGTGGTATCGACGGCGCGGACGCTGGCAGACAACCTGGCAGTGCTGAAGCTGATCGAGGACCACTCGCTGGCGTCGCACGTGGTGGGCATTGCCATGGGCGAAGAGGGGCTGGTGAGCCGGGTGCTGGGACCGCGAGCGGGGGCTGCGTTCACTTTTGCCTCGCCTGACGATGGGGCGGAGACCGCTCCGGGGCAGGTGACGGCGCGGACCATGGTGGAGCTTTACCGGCTGGACCAACTGGACCAGGCGACCCGGATTTTTGGCGTGGCTGGCAACCCGATAGGGCACTCCCTTTCGCCGCTGATGCACAACATGGCGTTCAAGCGCGAGAGCGTGAACGCGGTGATGCTGCCCCTGAAGACAAAGTCGCTGGACGATCTGTTGACGCTGGTGCGTGAGCTGCCGCTGGGCGGCGTGGCCGTAACCATGCCGCTGAAGCAGGAGGTTCTGCCGCACCTGGCGAATATGGATCCGCTGACGGCTAAGATCGGGGCGTGCAATACGCTGCGCACCGGCGCGGATGGGAAGATTTACGGATTCAACACCGATGTGGCCGGCGTGGTGAGGCCGCTTGAAAAGCGAATGCGGCTGAAGGGCGCGCGGATCGCGGTGCTGGGAGCAGGAGGAGCGGCGCGGGCAGCCGTGTTCGGCCTGGTGGAGCAGGGCGCAGAGGTGTTCGTGATCAACCGGACGCACGAGAAGGCCGTGGCGCTGGCGCGGAAGGCACATGCGAAAAGTCTGAAGCAGGATCAGCTGGCGAAAAACAAGTTTGACGCGCTCATCAACACGACGCCGTGCGGAATGGCGGGGATCAAGCAGGCGATGCCGATCAAGGAAAACGAGCTGAACGCATCGCTGGTGTTCGACATGGTGTACAACCCGCTGGACACGCCGCTGTTGAAGCTGGCGCACTCGCGCGGGCTGGCCGTCATCAGCGGGATGGAGATGTTTGTGCAGCAGGGTGCGCGGCAGTTCGAGATATGGACGGGCAAGCCGGCACCGGAAGCCGAGATGATGCGGGTGGTGGAGCTGGCGCTACGGCGGAAGAGCTGAAGAGCAGCTTCTAGTCTCTAGCTTCTAGCTTCTAGCTCTTGTGCTTCGGTGTTGAGTGAACTGCGCATTCGCGTAAATGTTCCCGGAACAAACTACGATTCAACGACTGGGATTGGTCGTTGCTCCCCACTCTTCCGGGCTCACATCGCGCGCGTGCTGAGAGAAGAGCCAAAGGTGACCGTTGAGGTCCTCAACGCCGTACTGCCGTTCTCCATACTCGGTTTCATGCAGCTCTTCAACGATCCTAGCGCCCGCTGCCCTGGCTTTGGCGTAGTGCGCGTCCACGTCTTCGACAAAGACGGTCAGATTCTGCGTTCCGTAGCCAAGGCGCGCCGGGCCCATGCATCCTTGTCGCATGTTGCGCAGCATGACGTACGCCTGACCGAGGTTCATCTGAACCCCGGCCACAGGCTGGCCGTAGCGGTAGGCCTCTTTGAAACCAAACACGCGCCCAAGCCATTCACAGGCCTCCGCCACGTTCTGGTAGCCGATGTGCGGAAGCAGGGTGTCAACGGGAACAGAACGATTCCTCATGCTGCGATCATAGATCGCCGATTCAGTGCGCCAACCGAAAATACCTCTTCGCCCGCGCGACATCCTTGAAGATTTGCGCTTTGAGAGCTTCGGGCGAGGGCCAGGTCATTTCTCCGCGCAGGCGGAGAAGGAACTCGAGTTCGATGGGCGTGTTTAGGGTGAGGTCGATGGGCTCGAAGTCGAGGATGTGGGACTCGACAGCGAAGGATGCCTCGCCGAATGTAGGCCGGTTGCCGATGTTGGTGACGGACTGAAAGACGCGCACACCCGCAGGCAGGGCGACCCTGAGGCGCGTGATGTAGACGCCGAAGGCGGGAAGCAGATCGGGATAGGGCGCGAGGTTGACGGTGGGCACCAGCAGGCGAGTGCCGATGCCGCGCCCGCGGCCCTGGGTGGAGACAACAGAAAACGGACGGCCGAGCATCCAGCGGGCGCGGCGCACATCTCCCGCGGCAACGAGGGCTCGGATGGCGGAACTGGAGACTTCAAGGCCGTGGGTGCAAACGGCGGAGTGAACGCGAACGGCAAAACCGAGTTCCGCGCCGAGGGCTTCGAGCTCGCGGATGCCGGCTTCAGCGCCGCGCCCAAAGCGAAAGTTGCTGCCCTCGTGCAAGGCGCGCACGCCTAGCTTTGCGGCCAGCATCTGGCGCACGAACTCGGCGGCAGGGAGATTGGCGAGCGGGGCATCGAAGGGCAGAAGCACGACCGCGTCAACGCCTGCGCCGGCGAGCAGGCTGAGTCGCTGGGCGATGGGCGTGAGCAGTCGCGGCGCCTCAAGGGGACGCAGAAACTGCTCGGGGTGGGGATCGAAGGTGATGGCGACGGCGCGCGCGCCGGTCTGATGCGCTTCGCCAACCACGGCGGAGAGGATTTCTCGATGACCGCAATGGACACCGTCAAAGTTGCCGACGGAAGCGACCGTGGGACCAAAGCCTGTGGGAATCTCCGCAGCAGAGCGAAAGACTGGAATACGGGCGACTTGGGCCAGCAGGCTGAGCGGGTTCTCGGTCATAGGTTCACGGGGGCCAGGGAAACGGGAAGGGTGAGGCCATCGTAGGCGAGCTTTACACCCTCAGGCAGGGTGCGATTGGTCTGTTCGTGGCCGAGCTCATGGGCGATGTGGGTGAGCCAGGTGTGACGCGCGCCGGTTCGCCGCGACCAGGCCAATGCCTGTTCCACCGTGGCGTGGCTGGGATGGGGCTTGTGGCGCAAGGCGGAGAGGACCAGGTGCTCGAGACCTTGAAGCAGGCCGAAGCTGGACTCGGGAATGGCGCTGACGTCGGTGAGATAAGCGGCATTGCCGAAGCGGAAGCCGGAGATCGCCATATCGCCGTGGAAGAGCGGAACGCGCAAAAAGTCGACACCATGGATCCGGGTGCGGTCGCCAAGCAGGTTGAGCTCGACGCGGGCGCGGTTCATATAGGTGGCGTCGGGCGCGAAGGTGTAGTCGAATGACTTCCGCAGGGTTTCCGCAGTTTCTTCAGTTGCATAGAGAGGGATGGGGCCACCCTCCTTGAACATGGTGAAGCTGAGGGGGCGCAGGTCGTCCATACCGAGAATGTGGTCGGCGTGACAATGTGTGTAGAACACGGCGTCAACGCGGCTAAGGCCGGAGCGGAGCGCCTGCTCGCGGAAGTCGGGGCCGGTGTCGATGACGACGACACGATGAGGTCCGCCGATGCCGGGCTCGTTCCAGCGCAAGAGCGCAGAAGGGCGCAGACGGCGGTCGCGGGGGTCATCGGAGGTGCAAACGGGGCACGCGCATCCCAGCGTTGGAACTCCCATTGAAGTTCCCGTGCCCAGAAATGTCAGCAGGCCATCCATAGGAGAGCTTTCAGATTTCAGCCATCAGCTTTTGGCCTTCAGCTACAGAGCCGGCAGCGTAGGGCTGGATTGTGCCAGTTTACTTTTTGGCCGGCGGTGGTGGGGCGGGCGGCTGCATGGCCTGGGTGTTGATCATGCTGGTGAGTTCGAGGAAGGCCATGCGCGCCTCAAAGAGCACGGTCTGGAGGGTACGGTCTTCCGCCGGAGTCAGATTGCCCTTGGTCTTCTCGGCCAGTATGGCGATGAGGTCGATGGTGGTGCGCGCGCCGAGAATATCGACTCGGGGCCGCTGGCCTTCCTGGGTTCCGGCGCCCATCTGGATCATGGCGGAGACGTAGAGCTGCTGCACGAGATTGTCAAAGGTGACGGGCGGTTGCGGGCCAGCGGCGGGATTTTGCGCCCGGACGAGATCTTCAAGCCGTTGCGCGGAGGCATCGTAAGCGAACTTCTGCTCGCGGGTCTCGTCGGCAGTGGGCTGAGGAGGCAGTTCCAGCTCCTCGGTGGCTGGCGGGGCGGCCTGCGGCGGCTCGGGCTCGCGCCTGGAGGACTCATTGACCACCAGCCGTGGGCCACTACCTGGCTCGGCGGCCGGGCTTGGCGCTTCAGCAGGAGCCGACGCTTCAGACTGGTGGGATTGTTCTTCCTCCGCCTTCATCTTGCGGCGGTCAATGACTTCAAACTTCGGTGTATCGCTCATGGCTTGTAGTTTCCAATCGGTCACGCCGGGGGTTGGGACGGGTGACTCATTTTCAACGATTCGTTTTTCCTGGGACTGGCGCGAAGGCTCGTCCTAAAAAGTTGGTGGTTCAGCCAGAATGCCGGCCGTACCCGGGTCTCGACCGTCGTTGTAGTTAAAGGGTTGGTTGTGCGCCTCGGCCTCAGCGCGCACAACAGCGAGCGCGAAGACCCGGGGCGCGTTCGCCAGGGGCAACGCTGCAGCACTGGTGATGTTGCCGGCAGGAGCGCCGCCGGGAAGAAATAACTCAGTTCCGGGGGCAGGCACCGGTCCGGTGAGCTGGAGCGGCCGCAGGTGGCGATGGACGTTGCCGCGCGAACGAATGCGCTCCACAATCTCCTGGCCCAGGTAGCAGCCTTTGGCGAAATGCAACGCGCGCATCTGCGCGGTTTCCTGGGGCAAATCGCGCTCGACGATGTCGATGCCGTAGGAGGGAATTCCTTCAGCGATGCGAAATTTCTCAAGCGAGTCGCAACCCACCTGGGTTGCTCCGGCGGTACGCAAGGCTCTCCAAAATACGGCCAGGCGCACGGACGGAACCCAAAGCTCGTAGTGCGGCGCAACGACGCCATAGGCGCGGAAAATTCTGAGTTCGATACCGTTCCACTCCACGTCTTTGGCCGTCATGGGGTGGGGAAACAGGGGCAGGCCCATGCGCCCGAGCACGTCGTCGGCGCGGGGGCCGGTGAGGCCGATGGCGGTAAGCGAGCCCGGCTCTCCAACCTGTTCGCCATCGAGAGGGATCAGCTCGACGTCGTCCATGATGACGAAATGCTCGAGATGGGCCATCAGCTTTTCGAACTGATCGGAGGCAATCTCGAGTTCAAGGCTTGATTCCCCGGCAAAGGGCGTTCCGAGCATGGGATCGAGCTTTCCCTGACCGGCAGCGACGGGGGCGCGCCGCACCGGCGAAGCTTCCTCACTGCCGCGCCAGACGGTGAGGTCGCCCTGAATGCGTCCCTGGGCGTTCAACACCAGGTTCCATGCGCCGCTGTTGGGGAATAAGTCGTTGACGGTGTTGGTGACCATGCCGCTGAGCCAGCGGAATCGGTCCTCACCACGAACGGCAACGCGGCGCATCCAGCCGAGATCGTGGAGTGCGGCTCCCTGAACCAAGGCAGCAATTTCGCTTTCGGGCGCGTCCAATACCTGTGGCGTGAGCACGCCGTGGCAAGCAACCAGTTGGTGAGGAGTGCGTGACGATTCCAGCATGGCGGCAAGCGCTGTAGGCTGTATCGTTACGGAAAGACTGCTGTCAGTCATGGGAAGTACTTCTCCGCTGTTCGGCACAGTTTTTCCGGTGATTTCCGGGGCCGGACCGCATCCTGATTATAGCCTTGGAAGGTTAAAGCGCGGTTTGAGCGGAAACCGGGAAGAACTTGTGTTTTTGAACAGGGAATGCTGGTAAAACTGGCTCTAGAGTGGGATGACGGGTAAAGGGAGACGATTTGGACGAGCTGAGGGCAGTGCGGCGTGCGGCGAGGGGAGCCAAACCCCGTTGGCTCAATCACAGACGGGGAGTTGTGGCCGCGATCTGCCTGGCGGCGGCGACGGCCGTAGCACAGCAGGCCGTTCCGGTAGTCCTTGAAACCGTTTCTCCGAGCCCGGAGACGAGTTTTGCCAGCATGAGCGCGAAGCAGGATAACGGGAAGTCGTCGACCCACATCACTCCGGAACAGGCAAAGCAGCTTTTTTCGCTGGTGGACGAGCTGATCAAGTTCTCGTCAGATGAGACGGGACTGCCGATCAAGAGCACGGTGAAGCGGCAGATGACGACGCGCGCGGCGGTGCAGAGCTACCTGGAAGAGAAGTTCAATGACGACCAGGACGCCAAGCGGCTGCAACGGGACGAGATTGTTTTGAAGAAATTTGGCCTGCTGGACCGCGACTTTCAGTTGAAGCCGTTTCTTCTGGCGCTGCTGAAGGAACAGATCGAGGCTTACTACGACTCGAAAACCAAGACGGTGAACATGCTGGACTGGGTTGACGTGGAGGAGCAGAAGCCGGTGCTGGCGCACGAACTGACCCATGCGCTGCAGGACCAGCACGCGGACCTGGAGAAGTGGGACGACCAGACGCCCGACGACGTTTCAACCGACTCGGCGAGCGACAACGACCACCTGGCAAGAGATGAGATGGATACGGCGCGCGACGCCGTCGCCGAGGGGCAGGCCACGGCGGTGATGATGGACTACATCCTGAAGCCGGCGGGCAAGAGCCTGGTGAAAGATCCCGAAGTGATGGACATTGTGAAGGGGCAGATGAACGGTGCGGACAATTCGCCGGTGATGGCGCGCGCTCCGCTGCTGCTTTCGGAGTCGATGCTTTTTCCTTACCGCGAAGGACTGAGCTTTGAGCAGGACATATGGATGGATCAGGGAAAAGCCGAAGCCTTCTCAGGAGCGCTTGACCATCCGCCGACGTCGACGTGGGAGATCATCAATCCGCGCGAATACGANNTACAAGGCCTACGACATCGGCCAGGTGGGACAGCTGGACGTGCATATTCTGACGGAGCTGTTTGGCGGCGACGAAGCGGCGCGCAACCTGACGCCGGCGTGGAATGGCGGCATTTACTGGGCGGGGCAGTTGCGCAGCGCGAAGACGGCGGAGGAACAGGCGAATTTGAAGTCGCTGGCGTTGTTCTACCTGGCGGCGTGGCGCAACCCTACTTCCGCTCAGAACTTTGCCAAGTTGTATGCCGGAAACCTGGGACGGAAGTATTCCGGACTGAAAAGGGATACAGCCGCGCAGGCGACCGCGCCCAACGATGGCCGCACAGTGGAACAGGTTTATAGCACAACCGAAGGGCCGGTGGTGATTACCACGCGCGGCAAGCTGGTCTTTATTACGGAGAGTTTTCCGCTGGAGCTGGCGCGTCAACTGACATCGCTCATTCTGGATGCGCAGGGGACGGGCGAGATGAAGATGGCGATGGGAGGCAGCAAAGCCATGGCCAGCACGGCCAGTGGGAAGACCGAACCGCTTTCAGGGGACATGGTGCGCTTTATGGC
>PLST01000469.1:13041-13323 GCA_003164255.1 Acidobacteriaceae bacterium
ACCAACGGACTTTCCCTCAGGGGCTGAAGTGTCTGCGTGAAAACTCGTGGAAATCAAGTTTTGTTCGCGGAGCACAATTCATTCCAACAGATTCGCGGCGCCCATACAGGGCGCCAGGTCTAATTTTCCGGACCTTTCCCAGGATTGCGTCCGAGCCTTCGTCTCGGACTCCATCCTGGGCTATTATCTTTCGCTCCCTCCGGGAGCTCTTGCCGCTTCGCGGATCGGAAGTCAGTGGTACTCACGCAGACACTGAAGCCCCTATGGTTTCTGATCGCGTAA
>PLST01000332.1 GCA_003164255.1 Acidobacteriaceae bacterium
GTTTACGATCCGTTCTGGGGCGCGGGGCGCGGATATCCATGCCACCTGCTTCGCGAGGCCGGCGTGACGGTGGAGACGGTGCACGATTATCGCGATGTGCTGTTCGGAGGCCATGCCCCGGAGCCGGACGACCACCTGCTGGGCGATGCAAGAAAGAAGATGAAGGACATAGGCGCGGCCATCTGCATCGCCACCGACGGCGATGCAGACCGCTTTGGCATTGTGGACGGCGATGGGACCTTCATTCAGCCGAACTACATTATTGCGCTGCTGCTGGACTACCTGGTGGAGACACGCGGCTGGAGAAACGGCGTGGCGAAGAGCGTAGCGACAACAAACCTGATCAATGCAGTCGCGGAGCACCACGAGGTTCCGTTGTATGAGACGCCGGTGGGGTTCAAGTACATTGGCGAGCTGATTATTGCGGACAAGATCGCGATTGGCGGCGAGGAATCGGCCGGACTGACAATTCGTGGGCACGTTCCTGAGAAAGACGGCGTGATTGCCGGGTTGCTGGTGGCCGAGATGGTGGCCACGCGCGGCAAGAGCCTGGGCGTGCAGTTGAAAGAATTATTTGGCAAGGTAGGTTCCTTCTACCCGGTAAGAGAGAACTTCCGCTTGACCCCGGAGGTGAGAGCAAATTTCACTAAGAAGTTGGAGACCGATCCGACGGAGCTGAGCGGACGCAAGGTTACGCAAGTGGTGCGGACCGACGGGCTGAAGCTGATTCTGGACGACGGGTCGTGGGTTTGCTATCGGCTTTCAGGTACGGAACCGGTGGTAAGGGCTTATACGGAAGCGCGCGACGAGAAGGATATGGAAGCCCTGAGCGCGGCGGCGAAGAAATTTGTCCTGTCGTAAATGCAGATTGAGGTTGGCGTGGCGGACGAGAAGCTGGAAAGCCAGAAGAGAAGCAAGGAGCCGGCAGCCGTTCCGATGCGCGAGCAGGCGCTGGAGTGGATGCGGCGAGGCTGGCGTCCGGCGGGAACCTTGCTGGCTGTGAGCCTGGCAGCGCTGCTAATGTGGCACGTGATCAACGGCAAGCACGGGCTGTCAGTGTGGCACCAGAAGCGCGCCGAAGACCGCGAGCTGCAGAGAGAAATCAAGGACGTCGAACTCGAGAATGCGCAGTTGAAGCAATCGATCGACCGTCTGAAGAGCGATCCGGACGCGATTGAGCACGAGGCGCGGGAAAAGCTGCACTATGCGAAGCCAGGTGAAGTGATTTATACGCTGCCGGAACCGGCGCAGACGCAGCCGGCGGGCGGGAAGTAGAGTAAGGCGCTCTTGGTGTTTAGCTTCTAGCCTCTAGCTTCTAGCTCTTGGCTCTTGCTTGCAAGGGCGGGCTTCTTCCCTTCCCGCTTTTGGCGTTCACCGACATTTAGAGCAGATTCGGAAATGGTGTAGACTTCAGGGCTTTCCCTCCGGGGCTAAAGCCCACTGGTTTCATTGCCATTGTGCGGCACGGCTGAAGCCGTGCCCTTTCAAAGCCGGTCTACAACAAATGCCAAAATACTCTAGCCTTCAGTTGTCAGTTTTAACTGTCAATTCACCTTAGAAATCGATGTGGGCGCGGACCGTAGGGACGTAAACTGGGCCGCGGTCGCGGTTGTAGCCGGGGTTGTCCACCCAGGATCCGCCACCCATGGCATAGAGTCCGCGCCAGAGATGGGCGTTGTAGTACCACTCCAGGATGTTCTCGCGGCCATAGTTCAGGTTGCCGTCGCCAAGCAAAAAGCCGAGCCCACCGTAGTGAAGATAGTTCTGGTGGTCGCGTTTGATGGCGTTAGAAACGAAGGCAACGCCCACCTTATCATTGGGCCGCTTCCAGCTTTGGCCGTTGTAGTCGCCACCGACCAACCCGGTCTGGCCGACTTCAGTGTAGGCGAAGGACTCGTGCTGATCCTCGTTCCAGCCGAAGCGGCCGAAGAGCCTGAGGCTGCCCGTGACTTCCTGCTCAGTGTTCAGGCCGAAGCCATATTTGACGGCGCCGAAGCGCTCGCTTTGAGTAATATCGGGCGCGGCGATTTTGCCGGAGAGATATTGCTGCACGGACTGCCGGTAGTCGCCCATGTGGGCATGGTTCACAAAGCTGAGCACGCGGATGGCTCCCTGGCGCTTTGGATCAAGCAACGGCGCGAAGAGACCTTTGCGCAGTTCGAATTCCCAGTTCTGGCCGTTGGCGCGGCGGAAGTCCCAGTCGAGATCGATGCCGTTGGCTACGGTGGGCATGGCAGCGATAGCGTAGCGAGCCGACCAGATTTTGTCGTCGTATTCGAGGATTCCTGCGACGGTGTAGCCGCGGGTGTCGGCCGCGTAATCCCACGCGCCATTGTTGTCGATGGTCCAGTTGGTGAACTGGAGATGACTGTCGGTGCCGACGGAGTTGATGTCGAGCGAATCAGGAAGGCTCATCTTGCCGGCTCGCAGTTCGAAGCGACGCACAGGCACTTTTGTGGCCAGCGCGAACGGGCCACGAACCTGGTCGGCCATCTCGCCGGTGAGTCCGATGGTCTGGTGAATCTCGCCGCGCGAGAGATAAGGCAGTGTGCTTAGCGTGGGGTTGCGCACCACGTCGAGGTTGGTTTCGCCGGCCAGGCCGAGTGCCTGGGAGAGACCACGGCCGCCGGCGTTTTCGATGTCAACCAGGAGGTCAGTGTTGTAGCGCGAGTTGGGGCGTAACTGGTAACCGAAATAGAGAGTCGCCACCTCAGAGGCCTTGGTCTCAAAGGTGTCCTGCAGGCTGTTTGTGCCCTGATAGGGGGAGTGAAAGTGGCCGTGCATCTGGAAGATGCTGTTGGCCTGTCCTGAGACCCAGTAGCGGGCGCCGTCAGGGTGGGGAGCCATGGTGAGGAGTGGGCCGGCTTGGGCTTCAGGAGCGGATTCCTTGCCGTCTTGCTGTCCGCCGGGCGTGGGCCTGACGGGATTGACCTGCGCGAGGAGGGCTGCGACCGCGGGCTGTGGAGCGGAGGGAAGGCCTGCGGGAGGGAATTGGGAGGGATACTGGGCCGAGGCGAGCGCCGATAGGGCGGCGACGAGCGCAAAGGCGGCGAGGGTCGAAATGGGAGGTGGGGCGGGCATAGAATGGAAGGGGATCTATACCCCCACTGGGTTAAGACTATACCGGGGGTGGGTATTGTCAAGTGAAGGAGGCGGCCCATGTCGCATAACGAGCGGGAAAAGCTGAAGTTGCTGCAAAGGCTGAGGAAACTGCGCGGACAATTGGATGCGGTGGAGCGTTCCCTGGCCGCCGACGAGGATTGCGGGGGCCAACTGATGCAGTTGGCGGCGGTGCGGGGCGGAGTGAATTCGCTGATGGGCGAGGTGCTTGAGACGCATATTCGCTTTCACCTTGTGGATGGGGCCAAGGAGCAGATTGCGCCCGAGCTGGCCGAGGACCTGATCGACCTGGTGCACGCGTATCTGAAGTGATTCTTCCAACCGATGCTCCATGCTCTGGCTATCTACCATCGTAGTTGGAGGGAGCCGCGTGCGTTGTGAACGTACGGTTGATTTCAAAGCCGCTACCGTAGCTGGTGCAGGATTTCGGCCAAATCGAGCACGTGATAGCTCAGCATCAGCGTCATCAAGATCAGGTAGCCCCGGAACACGGTGAGTGAGATCCGTACCGCGGGCACGGTTCCGCTAGGCGCACAGATGCACCATACCGGATTCGGGGCCGGCCTCATCCTTATAGGGTGCATGGTTAACAGGTTGCGGAGCCTTTGTTCTCACCCAAACGCAGGCGAGCGGCCGATTCGAATCGCCTGTAGGCACCCAGACACAGGTGAGGCGAACAGTATTCCGGATCAAAATTAGCTTGTTCTGCATGGTTCCTCCTCGCTCAGTCCAGACGTAGCTGCCGGTTCCAAACGCGCGGGTGCGCAGTTCGGTTGGCCTTGAAACGCTGGGCTGCAGGTTCGGGAGGGTGAGTCAGGCTTCTGGTACCAGCGGCTCACACGCTCAATTCACGGGTCACATGTCGTGAAGAGCGGTGTGGCAATCGTCGGAAGCCAGGCTACAGGCGGTTGCCGGAGCGCTCATCGCGGCACAGGAAAGAACTCCAGGTACTCGGAGGTTCTAGTGCGGATTCTTTGCTCATATAGGTGTTTTGGTGCTCCTGCGCAGGTAGGAGCCCTGCGACTCGTCCTTTGTACCATACCCCCGGTGGGTACTGTCAACCTGAAAAGAAACTAAACCCTAATCGGGTGGTGAATTGGGCAATTCAGGTGGAGAGGATTAGACATTTTTAGCAAGTTAGCCTCCGCTTCGCGGAGCTGGCGAGTTGGCAAGTCAGCGGTGGCGATTGCGCATGAGGTTTCATTCCTTTGCGGGTCTGAAACGCCGGTGAACGACTGATAGGAAATTGTGTTCCAGTCGGGTGATTCAGGTGGAGGGGATTAGACAATCTCAGCAAGTTAGCCTCCGCTACGCGGAGATGGCGAGTTGGCGAGTTCGCGGTGACTATTGCGCATTAGGTTTCATTCCTTTGCGGGTCGGAAACGCTGGTGAACGACTGATAGGAAATTGAGGTGCCGCTTCGACAAAACTAAGGAGCAGAGAAAAGGCCCGGGCCTGAAGGCCGCGCTATCGCCTTCCTCTTCCAGGGACCTGAAGTGTCTGCGTGAGAACTCATCGTTTGTGGGGCGGAAGAACGGCTCGCCCGTCGATTGCTCGTATTCGGTCGCCCCTTACGGGCTTAAGGTTTGTTTTCTGGCTTCTCCCAGGATTGCGTCCTCGCCCGCCGCGACGGGCTCAGACTTCATCCTCCACCCCAAGGACTAAGTCCTGTCCTTGGGGACCCCGGCCTGGGCTATTATCCTTCGCTCCCTACGGAAGGTCTTGCCGCTGCGCGCTTCGATCCTGGGCTATTATCCTTCGCTCCCTACGGGAGGTTTTGCCGCTGCGCGGTCTAAAATCCTCAGTTCTCACGCAGACACTAAAGCTCCATCGATCTTGCGGAACTTGCGGCACCCTTCGACTTCGCTCAGGGCAGGCTCTAAATCCGCGCCCTTTCAAAACATCGCGCTCTCAGGATTTTTCCGCAACCTGTTGAACCCGAGCGTGCTGGGCAAGCAAGGCGTATTCCCCGCGTGATAGGCTGCTATGCAACACAGCTTGATGAAGAGAGCTGTTCGAAATCCCGGTCCCCGGCCTTCGTCCGCAGGCAGAATGCCGCCGCGGTGAATCCTGCCGGAGGACCTATTTCCAAAGAGGACAACCGATGACGCAATTCCGTTTTCTTTCGATCGTACTTGTTGCTGCCGGCATGGCGCTGGCGCAGACGGCAAAGGCCGAGGACCAGAAACCCGCGGCACCGCCCGAGAGCAAGAGCCTTGATCTCTCGGCGATCGACAAGACCGCCGACCCGTGCACGAACTTTTATCAATATGCATGCGGCAACTGGGTGAAGAGCAATCCGATTCCAAGCGACCAAGTGATCTGGGCGCGGTCGTTCTCATTGCTGCGGGAGCGGAACCGCTACCTGCTTTGGCAGGAACTGGACGCGGCGGCGAAGGATCCGAAAAGTCCGCTGCAGAAGCAGTACGGCGATTTTTATGCGTCGTGCATGAATACTGACCTTGTGGATAAAAAGGGCATCACGCCGATTGAACCGGCATGGACGGCAATTGCTGGACTTTCTGATGCGAGTAAGCTGCCGGCGCTGCTGAGCGAGCTTGAAAACCACGGGACACCGGACGGATTTTTCAATTTCGACGTGGACCAGGACCAGAAGGATTCATCGAAACAGATCGCGGAGATCTTCCAGGGCGGAATTTCGCTGCCCGACCGCGACTACTACATTGTGGATTCGGCGCGTTTCAAAGGCATCCGCGCGCAGTACATAGCGCACGTGACCAAGATGTTCACGCTGTCCGGCGATACGCCGGAGCAGGCAGCGAAAGAGGCCGCGGCAGTGATGGAGATTGAGACGGCGATGGCGAAGTCCTCGACCAGCCGCACGGATCTGCGCAACCCAGCGAACCGGTATCACATTTACACGGTTGGCGACTTTGAGAAGCTGGCTCCGGACTTCGATTGGAACGTGTACTTCTCGGGCATCGGGATTGGCCACTTCGATAGTTTGAACGTGGCGACTCCGGATTACTTCAAGGCGCTGGACGGGTTGCTGAAGAGCGAGCCGCTGGAGTCGTGGAAGAGCTATCTTCGCTGGCACGTTCTGCACGGACAGGCACCGCGCTTGGCGAAGGCGTTTTTCGACGAAGATTTCGCCTTCTTTGCACGGACTCTGAATGGACAGGAAGAGCCTCAAGCGCGCTGGAAGCAGTGTTCGACCCTGACCGACCGGGAACTTGGCGAGGCAGTGGGCCAGGACTGGGTGAAGGAGAACTTTCCGCCCGAGGCCAAGGCGAGCATGGACAAGCTGGTGGCGGCGCTGGAGAAGTCGCTGGGCGACGACATCAAGACTTTGCCGTGGATGAGCGACGACACCAAGAAGGCTGCGGAAGAAAAGCTGGCGATGATCCGCAACAAGATCGGATACCCGGAGAAGTGGCGCGACTACTCGAGCGTGAAGGTGGACCGCGACGAGCTGATCGGCAACGTTCATCATGCCAACGTGTTCGAGCGCAACTACAACTATGCCAAGCTGGGCAAGCCGGTGGAC
>PLST01000486.1 GCA_003164255.1 Acidobacteriaceae bacterium
CCAGCGCGCTCGTCGTGGAGCCCGTGGAGCTGATGGTCAAGGTCGCCGTTACGGCGCTTGAGCCGGTCACATTTACGAAGGGCGTGATGATGCAAGTCGGCAGAGGCTGCGCACCTGTTGGGGAAGTTGTGAGGGCGCAGAACAAGCTCACATTTCCTGTGAATCCGTTCACGGGCGTGATGGAAACAGTGCCAGTGTTGCCCGTGGTGGCGCCGGGGGTAGCAATAGTAAACGGAGTACCGGCAACCGTGAATGGAACCGTGACGGTAACAGGAACGGTCACTGTGACGGGCGCGTAATTCGAATCACCCTCGTAGGTAACCTGAACGGAAACATTGCCAGGGTTGAACGTGCCGCCAAAGTTGAAGACGGCCGAACCGTTGACGAGCGACGTTCCGTCGGTCCAGGATCCGTTGGACCAGGTGGCGTCAAAGAACACGTTGCCGGTGGGAGCGGCCACGCCGGCAACACCCGTCACGGTTGCGGTGACGTCGGTCCATTCGAGCTGATTGATAATGGGTGGATTCGCAACCGCGGTGAGGCCGGCCGGATGCTCTACGGTGACGGTGAACGGGGACGAGGTCACGGGATTGAAGTTGGCATCGCCGCCGTACGAGGCCGTGAAGGTGGTGGTACCGAGCGGAAGGTTGGATACGGTTGCGTTTGCGATCGAGTAGCCACCGTACGAAAGGCTGCAGAGATACGGAACGGTGGTAGTGAACGTTGAACAGGAAACAAGCTGCCCCGTCCCCACAACCGTCGAGCCGGAGTAGAACGTGACTGTGCCCGTGGGCGGCGGCGCGCCGGTGGTGATGCCGACCACCATGCCAAGCGTGGTGCTGCCGCCCAGTGGGATGGCTTGCGGACTGGAAACGGCCATGTCGTTCGGAGCAGCCTTGACGATGGTGAAGGTAAACGGCGCGCTGCTGGACGGACTGAAGCTGGGGTCTCCGGAATAGCTGGCCACCATGCTGTGCGTGCCGGCCAAAAGCGAGGCGGGGTACCAGTGGGCGACGCTTGTGCTGCTCAGATTGATGGCGCCCGAACTAACCGTGCCGGTGCTCGCCGAATCAGTAATCGCTGTGGTTCCGGTGGCAGTGCCGTCTGTCGTTCCAGGCGCGGCATGAACGCCGGCCACCTGGAAGTCGAAGGCCATGTAGAGTCCGTAGGCATAACTTCCGCCGCTCGACACGTTACCCTGAACGCCGGTGTTGTAGTTGTAGTCGATGCCCGAGACCGAGACCGTGCTGGCCTCAGGCGATACATCAAGCGAAACCGCGGGAGAAGTGCTGGACGCGAATGTGCCGTCGCCGGCGTAGCGGGCGGTCAGCTTGTACTGTCCGCCGGGAAGGTCGTTGATGCTGCTGGAAGCTGTGCCGTTTTGAAGCGTGAGGTCGCCCGCGCTTGTATTTACAGATGGAGTTGCCGTGGTGAGGAGAGCGACGTCACCCGATGGTGTTCCTCCGCTTCCGGTGACGCCGACACTCACCGTCACTGGCGTTCCATGGGTGAAGGTGGTCTGGTCGAGGCTGAGCGTGGTGCTCGTTGCGGCAAAGCTGAGCGAATTCCAGTACTGGACAAGCTTGCTTGCGTCGACGCTGCCAAGGCCTGTGGCCAGGTCGTAGCCCGCGCCCGCATAGTATTTGCCCAGCGTGTAGACGCCGTTTGTGTTGTCCTTGAGCGCGCTGAGCGTGCAGTTGGGTGATCCCTGCACGCAGGGCACATTGTTGCTGCCCACAGTTACATCGTGAAAAACGGAAGGATGCTGCGTGGCGAGTGGATAGAGCGTGAAGTTGGCTTGCCCCTGGCGTCCGTACTTTTGATTGACGAGAGCCATGATGCCGGCCATCGCCGGCGAGGAAGCGGAAGTGCCGCCCACACCATAAATGTTCACCCAACCACTGCTGCCGGCAGTGCACGCGCTGGAGGTTTCGTCATAGGCCGCGCAGATCGGGTAGAAGCTGTCGTTGGCTCCGTTGGCCGCGTAGAGAGAGACATCTGGAAGATCGCGCACGCCATCGGCGGGCACGCCTGCGCCGGTTTGCCAGGCAGGCTTGGCATAGCCTGCAGTGCAGGACGCATAAGATCCGTCCGCGGCGCTGGCGCCGGTTGCGCAACTGCTGGCGCCTCCGCTGCCACCCACGATGGTGACGCCGAACTCCGAGGGGTTATACACGCCCCCGGTGTAGAGATTCAAGCCGAAGGCGTTGTTCCATGGCTGCTCGGGAATGGGCGTAAGCAGAGAGGTGGTGGGTTGAACGGACGAGGCAAGGTTCCAGTAGGTTGCAAGCTGGGAATTCTGCGCGGAAGTGCCGCCGCCGTAGCTGCTGTAGTAGAAATCGGTGCCGCCCACGGCAATGTTCCAGGGCGTTGAGGCAAAGCCGTTCACGGCCAGGCCCTCCTGCGCTGGCTCAGGGATGTCGAAGTCATCGCAGCCCGCCGAGCCGCCATCGCCTGAGGAAACCATCGCAGTCTGTCCCTGCGCGGCAGCCTGCTCCCATATCGTGGCCCAGAATTGGTTTCCCGCTACGCCAATGTCCTGTTCGCATGCTCCGTAGCTGGTGCTGAGCACCGCGGCTACGTTGTCGCCCACCGCACGCGTCGCTTCCAGATAAAGACCATCCTGCACATTGGTGCCTGCGGATGTGTAGAGGTTGATGGTGGCGCCGGGAGCGACCGCGCCCGAGAGTTCAACATCCAGATAGGACTCGATGACCGCACCACTCAGGCCGGGATCGTTGCCGTCCACGATCACGTTGAAGGCGCCTGCGGGAAGGCCGAACAGCGTACGATAGGCGGCCACGAGCGCAGGGTCGACGTTCGAGTCGCCAATAATGCCGATGGTGACTCCCGTGCCCTTGGTGCCCGCGCTGTAAAGGGGATTCAGGTCGTACTGAACCGCGAAATCGCCGGGGGCGACCGCAAGCTCGGGATCGGGCAAGCCAAACATGGTCCACTGCGGCGTCACCTGGTGGGTACGCGCGTTATATGCGGCCTGGCCAAGGACCTCGGCGTTGGATTTGGGACGAAAGTCGTTCATCGGCGTAATGCCGGTCACCACGGGCGCAAGCGCCGCCGGAATCTGCGGGTCGCTGTTGTTCGCGTGGTGTTCTGAGCCCCTGATCAAGTAGGTATGAATCTCGGTGTGAAACGCGTTGCGAACCTGTCCGGCGTTGCCGGAAAATTCGATCGTGGTTTTGCCTTTGGCGACGCCGGCCACTGAGAAGCCATGCGATTGCAGCCACTGGGTCACCGCTGAGACATCGGCATCGCCGGGACCGTAAGCCTTCCCGAATTCATCCGGGGTGAGCCACTTGTGATAGCTGGGATTGCCGGGCGTATGAACGTCCTGAAGAAACTGGCGCAGAGCGGTTTCCTGTTCCGGTGACCGCTGCAGAAGCAGAAGCATCCGCTGGGCAGGAAATGAGTCTGCAACCACCCCTTGATCGAAGCGCGCCCGGGCGAGCGGATGCACGTTCCCCTTGAGAGTGACACGCTGCTGGTCGTCGATGGGCTGGGAGATGCGCGGCACAGACAGGGTCTGCGCGGCGGCAAGACCGGCAGCGAGAATTGCGAACAAAACCAGGCAAAAATGAATGCAGAAAAAACGGAACGTTCGGGGCACCCCAGTACTCCTTATCCGACCCGCTATGAATGAGATGGGTCAGGTTCCCCAGGAGATGCTTACGGCGTATGCAGAAATGTCGGCCGTGTGGAGTATGTATTTTACGCCTGACCTCGCGGAAAGAAAGCGCAAAACCGCACGCATGCACACAACTGCCTGGCTCGATTTGAACGGGCATTCCCTTTGGCGCTCAAGCCCGTACCCTTCAAACTGATCCAATACCCGCAGGTGCATGTTCGCTGGTTTACTCTGAACTCTTATGGGCCGCATCCGCGTTCTTTCCGATCAGGTCGCCAACCAGATCGCCGCCGGCGAAGTCGTCGACCGGCCCGCGTCCGTCGTGAAAGAACTTCTTGAAAACGCCCTCGATGCCGGCGCCAACCGCATTCGCATAGAAGTCGAAGCCGGCGGCCGCAAGCTCATCCGCATCGCCGACGACGGCCACGGCATGAGCCGCGACGACGCTCTTCTCGCCTTTGAGCGCCACGCCACCTCCAAGCTCCGCACCGCCGACGATCTGCTCTCCATCGCCACTCTCGGCTTTCGCGGTGAAGCTCTTCCGTCCATCGCCTCGGTCTCCCGCGTCACTCTCGACACAGCCACCGGCGACGAACCAACCGGAACTCACATCGAAATCGCCGGCGGCAAAATTCATCACGTCGAAGATGTAGCGCTCCCCCGCGGAACCACCATCGCCGTCGCCGATCTCTTCTTCAACACCCCCGCCCGCCGTAAATTTCTCCGTGCCGAGTCCACTGAGCTCGCCCACGTCACTGCCCTCGTCACTCACTACGCCCTCGTCCACCCTGATAAGCACTTCGAGCTGCTCTCGGCCACCCACACCATCCTCTCCGCGCCGCCGGTCACGCGCACCGCCGAGCGCATCTACCAGGTCTTCGGCAAAGACACCCTCGGCCAATTGTTGCCCGTCGCCGCTGAAGCGCCACTCGACCGCGCCGGCCTGCCCGAGCCCCCTCCCTGGAAAAAGGACCCCAACGAGCCCCTCCGCGATCCCGGCACACTCCGCCTCACCGGATTCTTCTCCAAGCCCGAATTGCAAAAACTCAATCGCAATTCCATCTACATCTTCGTCAACAAGCGCCTCATCCGCGACCGGCTCCTCATGCACGCCATCGTTGAGGCCTATCGCAACGTCATTCCCCCCACCAGCTACCCTGTCGTGCTCCTCTTCCTTGAAATGCCTCCCGAGGAGGTCGACGTCAACGTGCACCCCGCCAAAACCGAGGTCCGTTTCCGCCAGCAGAGCCATGTGCACGACTTCGTCCGCGACAGCCTCCGCATGGCGCTCATCAAGGCCCGTCCCGCTGCCGGATTCCTCGCAGCCCTCGACGCGCAGCCAACAGCCAGCCCCTCGCTCATGCCGCCGGCCACATCACCTCTTCCCGGCGCACCCGGCTCAGCGCTTCTGCCACCCGATTCCGACCCCCAAACCCTTGAAGCCGCCCAATCGGACGCCGAGCCCTTCCAACTCACCCCACGCCTGCCCACCCCAGTCCCCGGCAGCCTGCCCTTCAGCAACACTGCAGCCGAATTCGACACGCGCGCCTGGGGAGAAGCGGCAGCGGCCCTTTTCACCCCCTCTGGCATCGCCGGCTCTGAAAACTGCGAGCCCGACCCTTTCTCTGCCAGTTCAAGCCAGGCCGGCCAAGCCGCAGCCCTGGTCGAGGCGGAACAGGCCTCCTCAACCCTCAACCACCTGGCCTCCCTCAAGCCCCTGGCGCAACTGCGCGAGTCCTTCATTTTGGCCACCGGCGACGACGGACTGTGGATTATTGACCAGCACGTCGCCCACGAGCGCATTCTTTTTGAAAAAATTTTGCGCGATCGCCAGGTTGAAAAAGTGCAACGCCAGAGGTTACTGATGCCTATGCTGGTCGAGCTCAAGCCCCAGCAGATGGTCGTTTTTGCCTCCATCGCCGATGAGCTCGAGCGCAACGGATTTGAGGTGGAACCCTTTGGCCCTCAAACACTTGCAGTCAAATCCGCCCCGATCGGCCTGGAGGGTCCGGCCCTTGAGCGGATGCTCGCCCAGGTCATCGAGCAGTCCGCCGCCGACCCCGACGAAGTCAAGCAAAATGAAGACCTTACGGCCCTCCGTACCCGCATTGCCGCCTCCATCGCCTGCCATTCCGCCATCAAGGTCAACACTCCCCTCGATCCCACCCGCATGGAGTGGTTACTGCACGAACTTGCAAAGACCGAGCACCCAACAAGTTGCCCGCACGGACGTCCAATAGCTTTGCAGTATTCGTGGAAGGATATTCAACGGGCCTTCCATCGAATCTAATTCGCATTTAGAATGAATGGGTGGTTGGTTGCCCCCCTCTCAGGAGCGTGTGCAGCCCGATTCGGAGCAGTTTCCGGAACAAATTCAGGTAGGCCAAAGAGTCAAGCCGTCCAAAGCCCCCAAAAAAGGGGGATTAACAATCAGCGGCCCAAAAAAGAGCTCAGGCGACTTGCACAGTCCCTAGGAACATGCCCGATCGCCAGCCTGGAAGTGAGGTTTTTCTTTGACAGCAGAGCAATTGGAAGCTTCGCGCTCCGAAAGGATGCGCCTGAACGGAAACGGCACTCTCACCTTTGAGGACGCCCGGACCTGGATTGAAGAGACAGGTTTGTGCCTCTTCCTGCCCAAACGGCAGTTTGCCGCCTCCGTCGCCCCGTCGTTTGTTGAGGCCGTTGCCGGTCAACACAATCCTGCCCCGGATCCCAAACACATCGCGCTAGCCGAGGAATTGCTCGTTCGCCTTGAGCTTGACGGCGTCGCGGTTCGCTTGAACCTGCTGGGTCAGCCGGGTGAGCACCCTGACTTCATTGTTGCCGCATGGGTTCTACCCTACGTGTATGCCCTTCGCGGAGATCGCGACTGGCGCCGCAGTCCGCAACTCACCGGTTCGCGCCAGGTCTCGCAGCTTGCCGTGCAGGCCTACAAGCTGCTTGAAGCGGGAGACACCACCATTCCCTCACTCAAGCACACCCTCGGCCGCGAAGTCACTGAGACTGCCGTTCTTCGCGCCATCACTGAGCTCTGGCAGCAGTTGCGCATCATTCCCGTCATCCAGGCTCCCGGCCATACCGCCAAGTGGCAGCTCCTCCGCACCCGCTTCCAGAAAGCCATTGCTGAGGGCGCGTCTACTTCGCAGGTCACCGCCATCTCCGTCCTCGCCTCCATCTATCTGCAGGCTGTCATCGCAGCCAGCATGGAAGAGGTCGAGATGTTCCTCGCTCCGCTCACCGCGCGCAGCAAGGTCCGCGAGGTGCTCCGCGGCCTACTCGCCACGCGCCAGGTCCACACCATCTCTCTCGGGCACGCCCCGCACTTCTACGTTGCCGGAACTCTACCCGAGTTTGCCGTGGCCTCTACCATGTACTCCAGTTCCTCCATGCCGGCCTCGGCCTACTTCCTCCACTCGCACGACCACGAGGATGACCATCACGCGTACATGCCCCCGGCTCCGGTCGTCAACCTGACGCCCATCCAGCCGTCCCTGAGCCAGCCGCCTGCCCTGCCGACCGCGCCTGCTGCCCCGGCGCCCGTGAAGGCTGCTGAGGTACACGCCCCCCGGATTCCCGCCGCGCGCAAGCCTGCTGCGGCCGGAAAGCCCCCCGCTGCACGGCCCCGCTTTACGCGCCCTGCGGCCCACTCGCGCGACCGCAAGCAATCGGCCGGCTCGTCGCGCACCACTGCCGGTCGCTCCTCTGCCACACGCACAACCCGCAGCGCCCGTCCCGATAGCCGCAGCTCTTCGGCCCGGCCTGCCGGCGCTCGTCCGTCCAACGGCTCTCGCGGTACCTCCGCAACGCCTCGCTGGTCCTCGAACGGCGCCAAGAGCACCAATGGCGCCCGCAACGGCGCGCACAGCACTACCAACGGTGCCCGTTCCAACGGCCACGCCAAGCTCAACTCCGCACCCGGCAACGGCCATAGCAGGACCGGCAAGCCATCGCCCCTGACCCCCCGCAACGGCCACGCCAGCAATGGGCACACCGCCAACGGCCACAGCAAGAACGGTAAATCGGCAGCCAAGCCCACCAACGGCGCACGCAGCGGCAGTTTCGTGCGCGGCAGCGCTTCCGCTCGCAAGGATTCCCGCACCGACGCGCGTTCCGCGCACGGCGGCCGCAAGCCTGCTCTCAGCGCCGGAGCCAAGGCTGGAAACAGCAAGCGTTTCGGCTTTACTGCCCCGCGCAAACCGAATCCGAAGAAACGCGGATGACCACCATGGAAAGTCCCTTCCGGTCCTCCCTGCAGGGCCGGAAGTTCATTGTCGCGATTGACGGGCCGTCCGGGGCCGGCAAAAGCACCATTGCCCGTCATCTGGCTCGCCACTTCGGCCTCCTCAACCTTGAAACCGGCGCCATGTACCGCGCCTTCGGCCTCAAGGCTCTTCGCGTCGGCCTCCCTCTCGACGACCACACGGCCCTTGAAGCCCTCGCCGCCGAAACCACCATTCATCTTGAGCCCGGCGAAAATGAAAACCGCGTCCTGCTCGACGGCGAGGACGTTACCGGCCTGCTGCGCAATCAAACCGTCACCGACGCAGCATCAAAAGTCAGCGTCTTTCCCGTCATTCGCGCCTGGATGGTCCGCCTGCAGCAGCAGCTTGCCGAAGCCGGTGGCATCGTCATGGAAGGCCGCGACATCGGCACCGTTGTCTTTCCCCATGCTGAGGTCAAGATCTTTCTTGACGCTGCTCCTGAAGTCCGGGGCCTCCGCCGCTACGATCAGCTCGGCGGCAAAGACAGCAAGCCCGTTGTACAGCCGGAGGAGGTCATCGCCGACCTCCGCGCCCGCGACCAGCGCGACCGCAACCGCGCCGACTCGCCCCTTCGCCCCGCCGAAGACTCCGTTCTGCTCGACTCGACCAACATGACCCTCGAAGAGGCTGTCCACGCCGCCGAGGCCATCGTTGAGGCACGCCTCCAGCAGAAAACCAGCCAAGTACGATAGGCTTTTAAGTGTATGGAGACAACCTGCACGCGCTGCCACCAGTCCGTCCTCGCAGAGAGCTGCTACTGCCCGGTTTGCGGACTACCCCAGCTCGTCTACAACGCCGACGGCTCAAACCCCCAGTCACAGCCTGAGCGCTGGAACGAGGCGGTGCGTGATGCGGCAACGGTAGACTGGAAGCCCGCCCTGCGCGCCGCCTTGATGCTCGCCATACCTGCTGGCCTGCTTAGCTCCATGCTTTCTCCCCTCAGCATCTTCGGACTGCCCCTGATGGCTGCCACGGGCGCCTGGGCCGTCGTGCTCTACGTCCGCAGCCAGCGTCCCGCCTGGATCACCGTCGGAGCCGGCGCACGCATCGGCCTCGTCACCGGCGTCCTCGGCGGATGGATCGCTGCTGCCAGCACCGGCGCCACTCTCTTCGCCATGCGCTTCTGGTTCCATCAGGGCGGCTTCTACGACGACCTCTGGCAAAATCTCGTCAACAACCAGATGGGCCAGCAGTGGCAGACCATGGGCGTCGACCCGCAGTCCATCGCCATGATGAAGTCCTGGCTCCTGCCCCCTGAAGGCCGTGCAGGCTGGCTCCTCGCCGCACTCATCTTCCTCTCCATGACCCTGCTGCTGTTCTCCGTTGCCGGAGGAGCCATCGGAGCCCGTCTAACAGCAAAAGCCCGCCGCCCCACCATCTAGAGCATTTTTGCATCTACTCCAGACGAGTTTTGAAAGGGCGCAGCCCGGGTACCATCTGGGTCGCTGCGCCAACCAACGGTAGACCAGTCTTGAAAGGGCGCGGCTTTAGCTGCGCCACCCAACATCAATCAAAACCGATGGGCTTTAGCCCCCGAGGGAAAGCCCTTCGGTCGACACCATTTCAGAATCTGCCTCAGGCTATTCCCAGCAACTTGAACACCCTAATCCCTGTTCCCTAATCCCTAATTCCTGCTTCCTCCATTTCCACAGCTTGCCCCAGACCCCCAACCCCTCGTATCATCCGTCGAGAGACAAGCCAAGCTACAATCGCAGCGAAAGAGCATCCATGAGCGAATCCAGTGACAATCCAGGTCTGCGCCTCAAGGGCCGTCTGATGTCCGCATCCGAGATCGAGCGGACCCTCGTCCGCCTGGCCCACGAGATCGTTGAAAAAAGCAATGGAAGCGCGGATCTCGCCCTGGTCGGCATCAAGCGCCGTGGTATTCCCCTCGCCGAGAGGCTCGGCAAGCTTATCTCCCAAATTGAGAAGCGCCCCGTCGACACCGGCGTGCTCGACATCCAGTTCTATCGCGACGATCTGTCCACCGCGGGCGTTCGTCCACTGGTCACCCCCGGCGCCATTGGCTTTGACATCGAGGGCCGCGACATCGTCGTCTGTGACGACGTCCTCTACACCGGCCGCACCGTCCGCGCCGCGCTTGACGCCCTCTTTGACCATGGACGCCCGCGCCGCGTACAGCTCGCCGTCCTCATCGACCGCGGTCATCGCGAGCTGCCCATTGAGGCAACCTATGTCGGAAAAAACATTCCCACCAGCAGCCGCGAAATTATTGAAGTCAAGTTCAGCGAAGTCGACGGCAGCGATCAGGTCCAGCTTGTCGAACGCGTCGGCTGAAATGGGCAACGTCAATCATGTTTCAATGGGCCATGCAAAAGTAGCTACACAAGTAGGGATTTGAAGTGCTTTTTCAGTAAGGAAATTCTTTGAAGGGTACGAGCTTTACAGCTTGCGGAAAACTCAAAACGGAGGGAGGCCTGGGTTTTAACCCCCGCATGAAGCCAACAGAATCAATTAGGGCTTCAGCCCCGGAGGTTGTTTCCCTTCGGCTTCCCCCGAAATCCCGACTTTTTCAGCACGCTTTAGCCAGTACATCTTCACCGCAAATCTAAATCGTGCTTTAGCCCTGAGGGGCATGTCGGTCCGCCGGCTCGTCATTTCAGGACCAGGTCAAGTTAGCAAGAAGCCGAAACAAATGAACCCAGCTGCAACCCCCGTTCGCCGCCACATTCATCCGCCTCCCGCGCCCGCCCTGCCGTTCCCGCACCATCCGGGCTCGCTGCTCTCCGTCATGGACCTCAGCGTGGACGCCGTCACCCACATCCTCACCCGCGCCACCGCGCTCGAAAACGAAGACCCGCTGCTCCGCGACCACATCCTCTTGAAGCGCCGCATCGCGCTGCTCTTTTACGAGTCGTCCACGCGCACCCGCACCAGCTTTGAGCTCGCGGCCAAATCGCTCGGCGCAGACACAACCCTCGTTTCCAACCTCAGCTCCAGCATTGAGAAGGGCGAGTCGCTCAAAGACACCGGCCTCACCCTCCGCGCACTCGGCGCTCAGGCCATCATCCTCCGCCACAACTCCTCCGGCGCAGCCTGGCTCCTTGAGGAGTCCACCCATCTGCCCGTCATCAACGCTGGCGACGGCATGCACGAGCATCCCACCCAGGCACATCTCGACCTGCGCACCATGCTGGCTCATCTGCGCCCCGGCGCTGAGGCAATTACCGCGGAAACCCTCTCC
>PLST01000087.1:0-604 GCA_003164255.1 Acidobacteriaceae bacterium
TGGCGCTTGGTGCTCCGACGGTGATGTTGACCGGAGACAAGGCGCTGGTGATTCCGGCTGCGGACATCAAGGGGCAACTGGCGGACCTGGTTCCGCAGGCGAAACCGACCGGAAGTGCCGGCCCAATCATTGCGACGTATGGCAATCTCGGCCTGATGCTTTCAGTGCGGACCGCGAGCGGCGTTGGCGAACTGCATAACAATTTTGATGATCTGATGATTGTGGAAGAGGGCAGTGCGACGCTGGTAACGGGCGGGTCGCTTGTGGATCCTAAACCGGGAACAAATGGAGAGGTGCGGGGCACTAGTGTGGCGGGCGGCGAATCGAAGACGATCGGCGTGGGGGATGTGGTGATTGTTCCCGCGGGCGTGCCGCACCAGATTCTGCTGGCGCCGGGGACTGTGTACAAGTCGCTGGTGGCGAAGATCAGGGAGCACTGATGGTAGCCTCTAGCTGCTAGCTCCTAGCTTCTAGCTTCGATCCCTGGTCCCTCCG
This sequence comes from Acidobacteriaceae bacterium, assembly GCA_003164255.1. Lineage (GTDB taxonomy): Bacteria > Acidobacteriota > Terriglobia > Terriglobales > Acidobacteriaceae > Telmatobacter. The sequence continues at coordinate 496 of PLST01000087.1, forward strand.
CCTCGGCGGACGCGGGACCAGGGGCACCGGGCACCCGGCGGGGCTGAAGAGGCTGCGGAAAAAAGCGTCTTCGGTCGAGCTGAATCAGCAGGGGCTAAACAGGCTGCGG
>PLST01000087.1:625-1532 GCA_003164255.1 Acidobacteriaceae bacterium
AGTTTTTCCGCAACCTGTGAAGGCCAACTTGATTTTATTGCGTTTATGGCACGGATAAATCCGTGCCCTTTCAAAACAACGCAGCACTATCGAGTTTTTCCGCATCCTGTAAAGCCCGACGTTGATTCTGCGGCTTTTGCGGCACGACTAAAGTCGTGCCCTGACACAGGGCGCGGTGGGGAGTTTCTTGCTCACGGGGATGACCGGCTCCATATCCGATGGGGTATGATTTCGGTGATCTGATTTCAGAGATTCTCGAGGCCGGAAAATGCAGCAGTAAATCGGTTTTTGATAGGAGCGTGATGTTTCTCTCGACACCCGGCCCCCGCCCGACGATTGCGGAGGGAGAAACAACGATTTCAACCAGCCAGCCGTTCGGCGAGGATGATACTTCTAACCTCGCTGCTGCGCCCCGACCGTACTGAGGTGCGGATCTCGCAATCAGCCTACCCGCAACTGCAAGGAAGACCATGTCAAAGTTAAACCCTTATGTCGTTCTGTTGACCCTCATCGCCACGTTGGGGGGATTGCTCTTTGGATATGANNACGGCGCGGTGGGCAGTCTGAAGGCCTACTTCATTGATCCGCGCTTTGCGGACCTGGCTAACCCCGCTCAGGCCAATGCTGCGAACTCTTTGCTCGGGTTTGTGGTGTCGAGCGCGCTGATTGGTTGCATTATCGGCGGGATCTCGGGCGGCTGGGTGAGCACGAAGATTGGCCGCAAGCGGGGGCTGGTGATCGCGGCTGTGCTGTTCCTGGTGTCGGCGCTGGGCGCGGCTGCGCCGGAGTTTCCGTTTGCGCCGATCGGGCACGGCGGACCGGCGTACATGATCAACTTTGTGATCTACCGCATTCTTGGCGGGATTGGGGTTGGCCTGGCTTCGATGCTGTCGCCGATGTATATCGC
>PLST01000087.1:1595-2097 GCA_003164255.1 Acidobacteriaceae bacterium
TGACGAAGCTGGTGACGCCGGAAGAACGCGAACAGGAGCTGAACGAGATTCGCGCGTCGTTTGCCGAGCACCACTCGGGCGATTTGTTTTCGTTTGGCGTGCCGCTGGTTTTGATCGGCATCACGTTGTCGGTGTTCCAGCAGTTTGTGGGCATCAACGTGGTGCTCTACTATGCGACGGACATTTTCAAAGGCATGGGGATGTCGACCAATGCCTCGCTGATGCAAACGATTATTGTGGGCGCGGTGAATCTTGTGTTCACCGTGGTTGCGGTTTTGAGTGTGGATCATTTTGGCCGCAAGCCGCTGCAGATTATCGGAGCGCTGGTGATGGCGGTGAGCATGATCGCGCTGGGCGCGGATTTCTGGCTTGGCGGCAAAGGCATGGTCGCGCTGGTGAGCATGCTGGTGTATACCGCTGGTTTTGCGGTTTCGTGGGGGCCGGTGACGTGGGTGCTGCTGAGTGAGATATTCCCCAATCAGATTCGCGGCAAGGCGATGGC
>PLST01000087.1:2146-2640 GCA_003164255.1 Acidobacteriaceae bacterium
TAGGGGGTTCGATTGTCGATCCAAAGCCGGAGCCAATGGAGAGGTACGATCCCCGGTCCGGGTTTTCGGAGCGGGGGTAGTTGGCCGACCAAGAAGAGCCCGGGCCTGAACAGGCTGCGGAAAAACTCNNCTTCGGTCGAGCTGAATCAGCAGGGGCTAAAGCCCGACGTTGATTCTGCGGCTTTTGCGGCACGAGTAAACTCGTGCCCTGATACAAACCACTTCACCGATGGAGTTTTTCCGCAACCTGTGAAGGCCGGTCTTCTTCCTTTTGGCTTTTGCGGGGGTTGAAACCCCCGCCTCCCTGCGACGATGTTCTCGCCGCATTGCACTCTCCCTGCGACGATGTTCTCCCCGCAGTGGCTTGTAACGGTGGGGCCTTGACGCGCACAATACGTTTGACTAGACTTCGGGCAAGTCGGGCCCTCGCAGGTCGACCGTTCGGTTGACCTCAAGAAAATTGAAATGGAGGCTGTTCATGTTCCCCAGCATGA
>PLST01000264.1 GCA_003164255.1 Acidobacteriaceae bacterium
GGAAGATGCGTCCGTCCATATCGCGCGCCACCACGCGCTCGTTCTGGTGGGTGACGGTAGAGCTGTCGGGCAGCGTCTGCACCCAAAGGGTTTTGGCGATGGCCATGAAGGGCGCATTGGGTTTCGGAGGGAAGTCGAGCGGGCCAATGTGCTCAGGAGCGCGAAAGTCGGGAGCGTGCGTGGGGGCCGGAGCCTGCGCGAAGGCGGAGGCCGCGAAGAAGAACACAAGAAAAGCGCGAGCCACGGGCTCTCGATGAAGCTTCAAATTGTTTCTCCGCAAATTGCGCCAAAAGAAGCCGCGCGGTTTCAGATTATACCCCGGAACAATTTCAAGGTTTAGGGTCGCCGGACTGTTTTTGCAGTACGTGCACTGAGGGAAAGCAGCACTAGTACGCACTTTCTTCAAATCGGCGGCATGTCCGATCANNACCGGATTCCGCGCAGGGATTCGTTTATCTTCCTCTGATTGCCGGATGGCTGTTTCCGGGGGCGGGGCATTTTCTTCTGCGCAAGTGGGGCCGGGGCGCGCTGCTGTCCGCTTCCATCATCGGCATGTTCGTGATGGGCCTGGCAATGAAGGGCAAGATCTACAGCGGCGCCTCTGAAATTCTGGAGATGCTGGGCATGGCGGGCGAACTGGGCAACGGGCTGCTGTACTTTGCCGGCCGGACGATGGGCTGGGGCGCAGACCAGGTGATGGTGACGACGGCTGACTACGGGACGAAGTTCATTGAGGTCGCGGGCCTGCTGAACGTGATTGCCGCCGTCGATGCGCATAACCTGCGCACCGGGAGGAAAGCGTCGTGACGCACATCTCCCACTTCATGGCGGTGGTTTTGTTCGCGCTGTTCGCGTCGGTGGTGTTTGGCATTACGCAGCGGGAGACGCCGCGGCGCATGTTGCGCTACGGAACCTACTGCTTCACCTTGTTTGTGGGCTCGGCGATTGTGCTGAGCTGGGTGATGTTTTTCATCGCGCGTTAAGCGCGGAAAACACAAAGACAATCAAACGTGGATCAGGATCAGGCGACCTGGTCGCGCTGCCATACGGCGGCGTCGAACCTGTGCTTGCAGGTATAGCCTTCAGCCAGGTAAAGATCGACGGCCGACTCGTTTGCTTCAGTGACGGTGAGCGAGATCTCGGTGGCTCCCTGACGCATGAAGTGGAAGGCAGCCTTGGCCAGCAGCATGCGCGCCATGCCGTGGCGGCGAAAGTGCGGATGGACGCACACTTGTGTGATGTGTCCGCTTTCAGCGCTCACGCGCGAACCAAGGATGAGCCCGACAAACTCACGATTGGTGCGGTGAACGACTACGTGAGAGGTGGGTGCGGAGAAGGTTCCGCAGCCGGCGTAGCGCACGATGTTGTTGAGGAAGCGCATGGAGCCGTGTACGGAGCGGTACTGGTCGTTGATGAGGCTGTCAGGGTGGTTTCGATAGGCCTCTGAGATGAGCCGGGCGGCGGGGGCCAGATCCTCGTCGCGCCAGGGGCGGAGCTCGAGTTCAGAGGGCAGATCGACCTGCGGCGGGGTCCAGAGGTCCTTGAGCGGATGCATCATGAAGAGACGGCGGTAGAGCTTGCAACCGGCTTCGCGAAAGACTGCGGCATGAAGGCCGGACGGGTGGACGAGCAACTGGGACTCAATGCGCTCGACTTGGGGTGAGTTGACGAGCAGCTCCAGCAGGTGGCGCAGCAGAGTCTCTTCCAGTTCGTGCGTGGAAGTCCCGTTGGCGGGCTGGTCAGCCATGGCGAAGACATCGCCGATGACGGCCTTGGTTTCTTCGTAGATGCAGAAGACATAGCCGGTGACGAGGTCGTTGGCTACGGCGGCGTAGCCAGGGAGCATGTGGTTGTCAAGGTACTGCATGAGGAGGCGGGCGGAGGCGCGGTAGTCCCAATGCAAACGTTGATTCCAGAGTGCCCCTTCGGCCTCAAGCACCGGGCGCAACATTCCACCTGCAAAGTGCCGCAGGTCAAGAATTTCGCTGGAAGTGCTTGCCGCCATTTTTCTCCCTTGGGTTTGTGTGCATGCAAGGACACATTTGCAGACGCCTCACAGACCAAAAGACCCTTCCGGACACTTTGACACGAGTTGGAGCCAACCGCAACTTGGCGCTTGCTTTACCGAGTTACTTCTGTACGTGAGCGCCTACGCGGTACACTGCGAGACCCTGTTCAGGCCAACTGAAGACCTGTTGAAATTGGCGGCCCTGAAGATACTCGACGAGAGCCGCCTGTGTATCGAGGTCGGCGCCACCTCGGCCCGTGACGCGGGCTACGAGCAGGTGTTCCTCGTCAGGAACGCCGTCTTGCTCATAGTTGACCACTTCACTGTTTCGATAGAACGAGAGCCCGAATTCGACGTCGCGCCGGACGCGAAAGACGGCGATCGGTTCGCTTTGAGGCGCGATGGTCGCGAGCTTTTCAGCCAGCGGGCGGGCGGAGTAGGAGCGGTCTAGGAGATGAATGACGCGCTTGGAAGCGCCCACGGCAGGAATGCTGAAGAATGGGCCAACGCCGTAGAGAAAGATAACCAGAACGACCAACACAGCGCAGGTGACGAGCCGGAGCCGGGCGACGCCGTAGCCCTTGGTCACCACGAGAATGAGCAGAGCCGCACCGAAGGCAGAAAGCAAGGCAGCGACGAGGGCGTGCGCAGGAGGAACCACGGCGCCGTGAGCCACAAACCACGGAAGCAGGAGCACGGCAACGGTCATGACTCCGCAAAAGGCAGCGTGAGCGATCAGCATCCAGCGGTTGAGGCCAATGTGGCGTCGGCGATAGAGGAAGTCACCGGTAAGAATGGCGATGGGGGGAATGGAGGGCAGGATATAGCCAGGGAGCTTGGACTGGGAGAAGGAGAAAAAGACGATTGGAATGAGCGCCCAGAGGACAAGAAACTCAGGGAAGGCGTCCCCCGGCCGGCTGACTGGGGGAGATCCGTTTCTTGAGTGGCGCAGCCGCCACTCGGCGACCGAAGTGAGGACACCGTCCACGAGGGCGCGCACGGCAATGACGGTCCAGGGCATGGTGGCCAGCAGGACCACGACGATGTAGTACCAGAATGGCTGGTTGTGCTGATACCGATCGGTGGCAAAGCGCTCAAGATTGTGCTCGAGAAAGAACTCGCGGAAGAAGGTTGGATTCTGGTGCTGGACGGCAAGAAACCAGGGCAGGACCATGGCGAAGTAGAGCAGGACGCCGGGCCACCAGAAGGAGCGGAGCACAATGCGCCACTCACGGCGCAGAAAAGCGAAGGCGGCGATGATGAGGCAGGCGAGGAAAGGGGCAACAGGTCCCTTGGCGAGGGTGGCGAGGCCGGTGAAGAAATAGATGTCGTAGAGCCAGAACTTGGAGCCGGTTTCGTACCACGCGTACCAGCCGAGGAGGCCAATGGCGAGGGGAGCGGCCATCTGCATGTCAGTGGACGCGCCGCGGGCAAAGCCGATGATGCCGGCACAGGCCACCGTGATGAGTGCCGCATCCAGGTGGCCGCCTGGACGGAATCGTCGCATGTGCAGGTAGATGAGGCCGATCATGATGAAGGCGAAGGTTGTGGAGGGCAGGCGCGCGCTCCAGTCGTGGACGCCAAAGTCCTGAAAGAGGAACATGGCGCGCCAGTAGTAGAGGGCGGGTTTTTCAAGCCAGGGATGGCCGTAGAGATAGGGAGTGACGCAGGCGCTGAGGCGGGCTTTGAGCGTTTGAGCGGAGTCGAAGCGGACCAGCATCTCATGCGCGATCTGCGCATAGCGGGGCTCGTCTGC
>PLST01000365.1:0-1732 GCA_003164255.1 Acidobacteriaceae bacterium
ATGGGCAACCCCGACGGGGCCACGCCCAAACACATCGTCGACAAACTGGTTGAAGCGGCGCTCAAGCCGGCCACCCATCGCTATTCGGTGTCCAAGGGCATTCCGCGCCTGCGCAAGGCCATCTGCAACTGGTACAAGACCCGCTACGACGTTGACCTGAACCCAGACACTGAAGCGATTGTGACCATCGGCTCCAAGGAGGGAATCGCTCACCTTTGCCTGGCCATCCTTGACTCGCGCGATACGGTGCTGGTGCCCAATCCCAGCTATCCCATCCACATCTACGGCCCGGTCATCGCCGGAGCCCACATCGTCAGCGTGCCGGTCCACGACCAGGAGCAGTTTCTCTCCCAGCTTGAGGACCTCATTCCCCGCATGACGCCGCGCCCCAAGGCGCTCATCGTCAACTTCCCCTCGAATCCAACCACTGAGTGCGTTGACCTGCCATTCCTGGCCCGCCTGGTTGAGCTGGCCCGCGAGTACGGCTTCCACCTCATCCACGACCTGGCCTATGCCGACATCGCCTTCGACGGCTACAAGCCTCCCAGCGTGCTCCAGGTTCCCGGCGCAAAAGATGTTGCCGTTGAGTTCTTCACGCTTTCAAAGAGCTACAACATGCCCGGCTGGCGTGTTGGCTTCATGGTCGGCAATCCTAAGCTCGTAGGGGCCCTGGCTCGCTTGAAGAGCTACTTTGACTACGGCACCTTCACGCCCATCCAGGTCGCGTCCATTGCTGCTCTCGAAGGTCCGCAGGACTGCGTCCACGAAATCTGCGACATCTATCGCAAGCGCCGTGACGTGCTGATTGACGGCCTCAACAAACTCGGCTGGCCGGTTGTCTCGCCCAAGGCCACCATGTTCGTCTGGGCACAGATCCCCGAGCAGTATCGCAAGCTGGGCTCGCTTGAATTCTCAAAGCTGTTGCTCACGGAGGCCAAGACGGCCGTCAGTCCCGGCATAGGCTTCGGCGAACACGGCGACGCACACGTACGTTTCTCGTTGATCGAAAACGAAGAGCGCACGCGGCAAGCGCTCCGGGGCATCAAGCAGATGTTTGCAAAGGGTGTGTTGGTGGGGGTCACCGGCTAGTCGACCAAACAATGCCAGGTCCTTAATCTTTCGGTCCTCGTCAAGTTACTCCTGAAATCCTTGCTGTCAAGCCCTCGATAGCAGCCGCCCTAACTCATTGCGCATTATTTCTGGGAAACACTTATAGTAGAAACGTAATCGATGCGCGCAAAGCGCGGCATAAGTGCTCTTCAGAAGCCGAAGTCTGCGCTAAGTTCTTTGCCATGAAGAATCTGCGGGGATCTTCAATCGAATGACGAGTTTGGTGCGAGCGCCCCGACCTAGCCCTCGGAAATAGAAGGATTTAGCCACAGAATCCTATGGGAGAGGGGGGGACTCTCACGAGACTCCGGCCGGCACAAATCTGCGCGTCTGTCCCCAAGGACATTTTTGCCTGCCGCCCGCCCAACTCACCGAAATAGTCGCCACTTAGCACTTATCTAACTCCGTCTAAGTCGACTTACTAAGTCGACTGCCGTGCGCTTTGCACCAGTGTCAGTTCAAAAAAGAACACCATTTTCGATTTATGCACCAACCTTGGTGATATCCACAAATTAATGAACTTTTTGCACTTGCTTCCACAGAATGAACAGGCCTAAGCTTCGGATCAATTGATGGCCCTGTAGGGAATCGGATTTGAACGCTCGAACCTGACAGGACGATG
>PLST01000365.1:1755-10012 GCA_003164255.1 Acidobacteriaceae bacterium
GCGGCAAACCCGGAGGATGCGAGGCAACGGGGCAACCCGGAACTCCATCGCTGGCGCAGACGAAGAAACGAGGAAACGGGGCGACCCGGGGAATCGTGAAGCGGATGCGTCGGAAGATCAAAGGGCTGGGGCGACCCAGGACCTGATCACCGGGAGCGCTGAAGGGTGCGGGATTCGAGGCGACTCGAACCTCCACACAGCAAGCGCCGCCAGAGGAGCGAAGATTCGGGGCGACCTGGAAATTCACCGCTGGCATCGCCGGAAGGTGCGGGAAGCGGGGAAACCCGAACAGCCACCAGCCAGCGAGCCGAGGAAAACGAAGCTTCGGGGCAACCCGGGGATTCAACCTCGGCAAGAGCCGGAAGATCGAGAATCCGGGGCGATCCGGAGACTGATCGAGAGACGGCACTGGAGGGCGAAGATTCGGGGGAACCCGGAGATTCGACGCCAGGGCCGACGAAGGATGCGAGATTCGGTGGCCACCGGAGATCCATCACCGGCAAAAGCCGGAAGACGAGTGATCGGGGCAACTCGAAAGCCCGTTGGGAAGCAGCACTGGTACAGCGAATATGCGGGGCGACCCGGGTTTCTAAAGCCAGTTCTGCTGAAGGATGCGAGAGTCGAGGCAACTCGAAGCTCCATCGCCGGCACGGCCTGAAGATGAAGGGAGCGGGGCGACCCGTGAACCCATCTGAGGCGCAGCATGAGGAGCGAAGGCGCGGGGACGCTCGTGGATTCACCTCAGGCGGCGTTGCAGGGAGCGACTTTCGAGGCGACTCGGAGGGACTGCCCCGGGGCTGAACGGACGATGCATGGTTCGATAGACCTATCAGGTCATCAGGGTTAAGACGCCAGGGGCTCCGGTCTCTGGCGTCTTCGACTTTTTGGGCTGTTCTTCTCCGCGGCTTCCCCGCGGCCCCTCCTGTTCTTGGTCCTTCGTGTTTTCAGACACACCTGCTAAACCCCGGCGGCGCGTAAGATTGTTGCGGAGCCTCCGCAATGATCTCTTACCCGATGCGCAGAGCCGGCCAGTTGGTCCTCCTGGCGCTCATCTTTGTTTGTCAAATTCATCTTCAAGCGCAATTCTCCGGCGCAGCTTCCTCGGGCAGCGCGTTCTCCATTCCTCACGCGCAGTTGATGCAGCCCGAGGAGTTGAATGCCCTGCTGCGAGCGCGGGGCGTGCAAAAGCCCTTTGTGCTACAGGTGGGTTCGCGCGTGCTTTTCGCACAGGCCCACATTCCCGGCGCCGAGTTTGCCGGCCCCGGCTCGCAACCGGCTGGCCTCCAACTGCTCCAGGACAAGGTGGCACGACTCCCGCATAAGACGTTGATTGTGCTCTATTGCGGTTGCTGCCCATGGAGCCGCTGCCCCAACGTTGGCCCCGCGTACAAGCTGCTGCTGGACCTTGGGTTCTCCAACGTCAAGGTACTCTATATTGCCGATAACTTTGGAACCAACTGGGTCGACAAGGGATTTTCAGTTGAGCAAAACCGCTAGGCACGGGCCGACGCCTTTATCTGCTGCAGCCAGGTTCGTGCTTCACGGCTTGGCTGCTTGCTGCCTGCTGGCAAGTTGTTTTGCCGTAGCAGCCCAAGCTCCATCAGCTGCCCGTTCCCTCGTGAACAGACGCGCGCCAGAGTTCGCCCGCAAGGATCTTGCCGGCAAGAGCGTCGATCTCAAGAATTTCCGCGGCAAGGTAGTGCTGCTCAATTTCTGGGCAACGTGGTGCGCCCCGTGCCAACTTGAAATGCCGGCTTTCGCCGCATGGCAGCGCCAATACGGACCGGATGGCCTCCAGGTCATCGGCATTTCAATGGACGACGACGCGACCCCGGTCGTGGGCCTGGTAGCAAAACTCAAGCTGAACTACCCGGTCCTGATGGGCGATGCAAACCTCGGACGCCAGTACGGCGGGGTACTGGGACTGCCCTTAACCTACCTCATCGATCGGGACGGCGTGGTGCGCGCACGGTTTCAAGGTGAAACCGATCTGAAGACCATTGAGAGGCGCTTGCAGACGATCCTTGCGCAACCGTGAGCCACCGCTCCGCCATTGCGCATGTCTTCAGTGCGCGTTGCCAAGAATACCCGGAAACCAATGTATCGCGTTGTCGTGCAGGATCTTGCGCAATACGTCTTCGGGCAGGGCAAGACCCTTTGCCGTGTTGCCTTCTACGACCACAGTTTCAGTGGTTGCGAGGAAGGCCCAGTCGCGCGCGTAGGTTTGCTCCCAGGTGTCGATTTTCTCCTGCACGTGGTCGTTGGCGCCGAAGGTCAGGTCCGTGCCATAGATGAGCCGATCCTGATACTTCATGATGAAAGCGATGGCATCAGCCCGCGGCAGCTTTGCCAGGTAGGCCATGCGCGCGGCCATGTCCACAGCGAAGTTCGGATAGCGGTCAAGATGTTGAGCGAGGAGAGGAAAGTCAGCTTCCATGCTGCCCAGGTGCGCGCCCACGACGCGCAGGCCCGGATTCTGCTCCATGATGTGATCGCGCGCCTTGAGAATCTGCTGCTTTGAAGCTGGATCAGGTTTGCCGTACATGTACCAGAAAGGGTTTTCCTGGTAATAGGAGTAATCCGGCGAGGTGGGGTCGGGCGGAGCCCATGAGCTGTCCGGATCGGCCACGTGGGCAACCAGAGTCTTGTTATGGGCGGCAATGTCCCTGTAGATCGGCGCAAGCGCGGGATCATCGGGAAGGACATAATGGCCGTTGGCATCCTTGATCTCCATGCCAATGTTCTTCCAGATCTTTACCGCGATGGCTCCCTGCTTGAAGTCCTGGTTGAGCTCGCGAATCGCGTGGCCGGCGAAGCCCGGATTATGCATCTTGTACGGATCGATCGATGTGCAAAAGACCGCGCGACCGCCGCTCGAGCGGATAAACTCCAAAGCCTCCGACCTCTCCGACGCGAGATCGCGTTCCCCTGGGCTTTGGTCGTTGACGAGAATAATGTCGAGCAGGTGCAGATTCAACCGGTCGAGCATGGCGTTGAATGCCGGATCGCTGCGGCGAACATGCGCATGCGTATCAATCGGCTCAATCGCCGCAAAAGCCCTCAATCCCTGGGCAGTAGCGCCGGCGCTCACGCCTGAAACAGGCGCTTGCAAATCCCCGCTTATCGCCTGGTGCTGCGGCTGCTGACCGAGCGCGACCATTCCAGCCGCAAGTATCCCTGAGAACACGAGTACTTTCATCGGCAACTCCACGTTCGCGCGGTTGCCCAGCACGCTTCCCGGCAACTCGTCTCGGTCAGGATGAGCCGTGACAGGCTCTAGTGCTTCGACATTCCGCGAAGATAAATAATCAGGTTCCACACGACGGTATCGCCAGCGCGGCCAGACGCTTCAGGAGGCATTTTCTCGCCTTTACCATTGCGGATGATGTTGAACAAATCTCCATCCGGTACGCCTGAGAGCACTTTCGGATCGGTAAAGTCAGGAATCACGACACCCATACTCTTTGCCATGTCGGTCTTGCCGTCTCCATTGTCACCATGGCACATGGCGCAATCGATCTGGTAGATGCTTTTGGCCTTCGCCTGGGATTCGGCGGTTGGCTTTACCGGATTGGTGGCGTTTTGGGCAACCTGCGGTGCGGCCGCAGCATCTTGCGAGCCGCCTGCCAGGGCATGTGTTGGTGTAAGCGCGACTAATATAGCTGCAGAAAGAAGCAGAAACGATTTCAACATAACATCCTCCTCGCAAAGAGATGTCAGAAAGGCATCAATTCGAGATTATCGAGATTCTGGCAAGGATTATAGGCCTAATTTGCACGAAGGGCCATGCGGAATCACACCGCAGATTCAATTTGCGTGCCGTCGCATGGGACGTTCCCTCCGTGCTTCCCCCTTGAATTCCGGGCCCCGGGAACCGGCCGGGAATAGCGCACCGAATTAGTGGATCGCCGAGGAGCCGGGCCCAGCTCCGGGCCGGTTTTTGCTTAACAGGAAGGCAAGCACCACCAGGCCCATCGACATCCACGACAGTTCCATGTAGACATCCTGGTAGCCCTGCATTTGTGCCTGGCGGTTGAGCTGGGAATACAGGTTGGCCAGCGCCAGCCCCATGCCGTTTGAGGAGCCAAACTGCCCCCCAAAGAAGCCTGACAGCGCCTGGGTGTGCTGCTGGAACGCGATTGAACCTGCCTGCATGCCGCTCTGCAGGTGCTGCTGGTGCCATTCGGTGCGATTGGTCACCTGTGCGTTGGTCACGGCGATCAGAATGCTGCCGCCGATATTGCGGGCAAAGTTGATCAGACCGGCCACCTGGTTGCTCTGCTCCTTGGGCATGCCCACGTACGCAGCCGTGGTGATGGAGATAAAGCAAAACGGCAGGGGAAGCATTTGCACGACGCGCAGCCAGGAGGCGGCGCCGAAGGTCATGTCGAGCGTGGTCGCCACGGCTGCGTAGCGGAACGTGATCACGAACAGACTGAAACCGATGACAGTGAGCGTACGCGCAGACACCTTTCCCGTGGCATATCCGGCCATGGGCATCACAAACAGCAGCGCGAAACCGCCCGCCGTGAGTGCCATGCCGGAAGTGGTCGCGGTCCATCCAAGCAGTTGCTGCATATACTGCGGTTGCAGCACCGTGTTCGCATTCAACACTCCGCCCACCAGCATCATGAGGAAACAACAGATGGCGAAGTTCTTATATCGGAAGAGCTTCAGGTTCATGAGTGGATTTTTTTGTCGCCACTCCCACGCCACCAGGCAAACCATGCCGGCTATAAAGAGGAACGCGAAAAACTGGATGAAGCCTGACGAAAACCAGTCGTTCTCTTCGCCCTTGTCGAGCATGATCTGCAGCCCGCCCATGGCCACAGTCAGGAATCCCAGGCCCATGTAATCCATGTGGCGCAACTGCGATCGATCGGGCTTGATCCAGGGCGGATCGTCCACCAGGCGCGTGACCAGAATGAAGGCCAGAATACCCACTGGAATGTTGATGAAGAAGATCCATCGCCAGGAGAAATTATCGGTGATCCAGCCGCCAAGCGTGGGGCCAATGGAGGGTGCCAGGACGGTAACCAGACCGTAGATTGAGAATGCCTGTCCGCGCTTTTGGGGTTCGAATGAGTCGGCCATGATGGCTTGGGCCATGGGCTGCATTCCGCCGCCGCCCGCTCCCTGAATGACCCTGAAGACCAGCAGCATGGGCAGCGTGGGCGCCGCGCCACAAAGGAAGCTGGCGACAGTGAAAACCACAATGCAGAAAACAAAGAAGTTGCGCCGTCCCATCAGGCTTGACGCCCATCCGCCCAGAGGCAGGACGATGGCGTTCGCAACCAGGTAGCTGGTCAGCACCCAGGTGCCTTCATCCGTGCTGGCGCCCAGAGTGCCGGCAATATGCGGCAGAGCCACGTTGGCAATCGAGGTATCCAGTACCTCCATGAAGGCCGCCAACGCCACCGTCATGGCGATCAGCCACGGATTCACCCTTGGCTTCCAGCCGACCTGGGGAGCCGGGGCAGGATTCTCCATGTGCCTGGCCGGGGCCGGTGATGAGGGCTGCGATTCTGACAACAGTTTTCTCCTCTGTTGGTTTGCGCGTGTCTGACGGGTCGGGGAAGAGCGGTACGAACAGCTCTTTCCTATAGATTCGCAAGCCTGCCGCTGGGGTTCAGCGATTATAAGTCCCTGATGATTATGCGGTTGCGGATGCTTTTCAAACCGCGAGTGAAAACGGCAGCTTCTTTCGTCCCGGTGCCTTGGCAAGGTAACCTTAGTTGCAGCCTATGCACGCTCTTCCCCGAAACCCGGCCCGGCCCGGCCCCCGTCGCGGCATGGAAGCCTTCGCTTCCCGCGATTTCCGCCGGTTCCAATTGGCGCGCGTAGCGGCGGTGCTGGGTTATGCGGCGCAATCGGTAGCGGTGGCCTGGCAGGTCTACTCCATCACCCATCGGGCCATCGACCTGGGATACACCGGCCTGGTGCAGTTCTTGCCGGGAGTCATCTTCCTGTTGCCTGCCGGGCATGTGGCCGACCGCTTCGATCGCCGTCAGATCATTCTCGTCTGCTATGGCCTGCAGGCACTTTGCACCCTGGCGCTTTTGCTACTGGCGCGCGCTGGTCTGCCAACGGTCTATCCCATCTACATTGTGCTTTTCTTCGTTGGCACGGCACGCACCTTTTCAGGGCCGGCCAATACTGCGCTCATTCCGCACCTTGTTCCCGAGGAGCACTTTGTCAACGCGGTGACCTGGGGCGCCACCATCTTCCAGTTCGCCACCATCATCGGGCCGGCGCTTGGAGGCATTTTGTTTGCCCTGCCGCTCCTCCGCTTTGTATCGGACACAAAGCTGCAGGGAGCCGGCATCGTCTATGTTTTTACCTTGGGAACGCTAGGCTGGTCGCTGATTCTGATCGGCAGCATGCATACCCGCGTAGGCCGGATGGAGCACCGTGCGCTCTCCCTCAAGGTTGTGCTGGCGGGCTTCCAATACATGGGCCGATCGCCGCTGTTGCTGGGCGCGGCCTCGCTTGACCTTTTCGCTGTTCTGCTGGGTGGGGCCGTGGCGCTCACGCCCATCTTCGCCAACGACATTCTGCACACCGGTCCACGCGGACTGGGCATGTTGCGCGCCGCTCCGGCAGCCGGTGCTGTCACCATGTCGCTGCTGATGGCGCGCTTTCCCTTCCGCCGCCGCGCCGGATTGCGTCTCTTCGTCTGCGTGGCAGTCTTCGGAGTGGCGACCATCGTCTTTGGGTATTCGCGCAATCTGGCTCTCTCGTTGGGCGCACTTTATATTTCGGGTGCGGCAGACTCCATCAGCGTGATCATTCGGGGATCGTTGCTGCAACTTGCCACGCCGGCCGAGATGCGCGGACGGGTCAGTGCCGTGAACTCGCTCTTTATTGGTGCGTCAAACGAGTTGGGTGAGTTTGAAAGCGGACTTACCGCACAATGGTGGGGTGCGGTGCGCGCCACGGTGTACGGCGGCGTGGGCGCGCTTGCTGTGGCGGGATTGTGGTCAGTAATCTTTCCCAGCCTGCGCAAGGCAGACGAACTCACCGCTGAGGCCCTGCGCCCGCCTGCGAACAAGTAATTCCGGGGCCTGCTTACTGGGGTGAACAGGCTTCGGATAAGGGGAGCTTTAGNNTAGCGGCAGAGCCATCCGCCGTCAACCACCAGCACATGTCCCTGAATGTAATTGCCGGCATCTGAAGCGAGAAGCACGGCTGCACCGGCCAAATCGGACGGCAATCCCCAGCGGCCCATGGGAATCCTGCTCAGAATCGCCGCCGAACGCACCGGGTCGGCGCGCAGAGCCGCGGTGTTGTCCGTGGCCATGTAGCCCGGCGCAATCGCATTCACGTTGATGCCCTTGTCGGCCCACTCATTGGCCAGCGCCTTGGTCAATTGCGCCACGGCGCCTTTGGCCGCAGCGTAGCCGGGCACCAGGATCCCTCCCTGAAACGACAGCAGCGAGGCCGTGTTGATGATTTTTCCGTGCCCCTGAGCCAGCATTAGCCGCCCCGCGTACTGCGAGAGAAACCATACGCTGTTCAGGTTGGTGTTGATCACCGTATTCCAGAACTCTTCAGAGTGTTCGGCGGCTGGGGCGCGCCGGATAGTCCCCGCGTTGTTCACCAGGATATCGATCGAGCCGAACTCCTTCACGGTGTCATCCACCAGCATCCTGGACACGGCCTTGTCGCACACGTCTCCTGAACGGCAAATGTACTTCGCGCCCGTCTTTTTTACTTCGTCAATGGTCGAATCCAGCACCTGGTCGTAGTTGTGCAGCGTTACATTCGCGCCGGCCTGTGCGAAAGCGATGGCCATCCCGGCGCCCAGTCCCTGTCCGGAACCGGTGACCAGCGCGTTCTTGCCCTTGAGACTGAACAAATCAAGAATTCCCATGGTGTTGCTCCTTTGCTCGTGCTGAAAGCTGTTGTACTGTTTTTCAAATGCTTGAAGGCCTTGCCCCCGTTTACCTGCGCTGTGGTTGATCGGCTTCGCGCAAGGCCTCTCCGGACAACGCATAATAGGCTAAACCAGTGGCGCGTTCCTCGGCGGTCTCGTGCTCCACAGCGACTTATCGGGTGGGCACTTTCTCGCCGACAGTCCTGGGCATTTTCCACGCGGCACATTTGCCTTCCAACGCCCCACGGTGTTCCAATCAGACTATTGAAACAGGGGTGCTCCACGATGTGGGGCTGAGAAATACCCTCGAACCCGATCCGGATAATACCGGCGTGGGAAGCTTTCGAAGCCGACCGGCCTTCTTCCTCGAATCGCAGCGTG
>PLST01000111.1 GCA_003164255.1 Acidobacteriaceae bacterium
TGAAACCAAAACCGCCGTAGCCGCCTGACGCATTGCTCAGCCGCTGCAGGTTGTCGTAGCTGAAGCTCTGGCTATTCGCGGAGGTCACGGCATCGGTGATCGCTTGCACATTGTTCGTCGGATAGTATGCGTAACTCAGGTTCTCGGCAACCCGCGCCAGCCCACGCCGGACCGTACCCAGATCGGTGACGTTGGTGAGCCGATAGTCCTGATCGAAAGTGCGCGTCTGCTGGCCCGAGCTGCCATAATGGAGCCCGGCGTCGGGACCGAACGGCTTATAGGCGATGCTGGACGCAACAAGCGTGCTGGCGCCACCGCTGGGCTGGGCTGAGACGGAAGTGACCCGGCCCATCGTATCGCGCGTATAGACGACTGCGGTACCTGAAGGATACGTGATCGAGGCAATGCGATTGGCGGGATCGTAAGTATATGTCGTCGTCAGGCCGGCCGTGCTAGTGGTGCGTTCGTCCGTGAGCAGGTTGCCCAACTGGTCGTAGCTGCGGGAAAGAGTTCCGGCCGCATCCGAGACCGATGTCAGCCTTCCGACACCTGACCCGTGCCCGCTTTGGTCATACGTATAGGCAACATTTTCCGCGCTGTCGGACGGGAAAGTCATCGTCAAAACCCTGTCCAGGGCATCGTAGGCGTACTGCGTGACTGCCCCGGTCGCGGCAACACGCTGGATCCTGTTGCCGGTGCTGTCATAGTAATAGACCGTTGTCCCGGTGTTCGGGTTGCTTTCCTGGATCACGTCGCCGAATCCATCATAAACATAGGCCGTGGCGACGCCGGCGGGAGCGGTAACGGTCAGCGGGCGGTTATGCGCATCATAGCTTGTCGTCGTGATTGTAGCTTGATGATGGCAAGAACGAGAATTCAAGGGCGAGCAACCATCCTACGCCTCGAAAGTGCGGCGTTGGTCTTTATAACAGCACTCAGCAGCAAGAAAATCATGCAGACACAACCTAAATAAATCAGAACCATAAAAATGATTGGAATAAGCAATAGTTCATGAAGAACAATTTGCCTCGGAATATCTGCCAACCACGCGCCAAAAGGATATCGTCCATCGAGAGGAATAAGGAGAGCTATCAACACGCAGAATTGCAATCGAGTTTTCCGGACGCCTAAACTCGCGCCAGTGCCATCGCGGTTTAAACGGAAAATCCAGAGTAAAGCTAGTCCTACAATGCCAACCGTAATGAGTTGGCTGAGCAGAAGCTTTCGATATATCAAGACATGGAAATACGATGACGGCGCCGTTTTGCAGCCGACGAAATAACAGTCAACTGCAACCGGCTGTGGCGGGCTCAATACGAATCCTCGACCGATGTCTTTGCGAAAATCAACTTCTTTTTCAGCAGCCTCTCTCCACGGAGGGAACAGTGCGAGGCAAAGCAGCAACACGAAACCAACGACTAAAATTACCTTTTGCGCACTATTCGGTTTCATCGATGGCACCCGCATGACTTGCCAGTCACCTTCATGTAGGCCGCTTGAATCATGGCAATGTTTTGTTGCATAAGGGCAGGAGTCATGTTGGCCCAAGTCTCGATGCTGTTGCTCTCGTCTCCGTGCTCAAAAACATTCGGATACGAAGGCCATACGATTGGAACCCCATTTTGCATATGGGCAGGGCTGGTCGAGTCCGTAATTGTATGTAGAGCATCCCCGAACGGCGTGAGCCAAGTGTCAGTTGGATTGGACGCACTGGCAGTATCGCCATAAAGCTGATACATCTCTGCCGCCAAGTTTAGGTTCTGCGCGATATACCCATTAATTGCGTTCAATGCATCCTGTGAAGATTGACCCGGTGATGCCATGGAATGCATGTAAGCATTGCCAGGATTCTGCCCCCCAAACTGCAAAGCGTCTTGGAAATCACTCTCTTCTTGTAATTGCCAAATATCCTCATTGCTTACGCCGCACCCTCTCAATGCATTCCAAAGGAGTGCGTGATGTGTGTATGTATTCCATAAACCCGAAGGGTCGCTTCCATTAATTGGATCGTTGTCGGTATACACGTACAGGTTGTTCCCGCTGCCCGCTCTGCCCAACGGATCGGGCTCGGCGTACCGTCCTAGAGCTGGCAAGTAGTCGCGGAAGCCATTGTGGTTCCAGCCGCTCTCGACGTCGAAGTACTGGCCCGGCAAGCGGAGGTTTTGTGTGATCGTTCCACTGACCGACGCTTGTCCGAAAGGTTCGTAGCTTGCCTGCCACTGAACTGCCTGATTGCTGTCTGTGGCCAGTTGCGGAGTGCCCAGCATATCGTCATGCAGGTAGTAGAGCGTCGAGGCGTTGAGCACCGCCACGGGTCGGCCGTTGAGATAGATGTAGTCGGCCTGCGCCGCGCCCGAAGCGTTGGTCTCTTCCAGAAGCATCCCATTCTGTCCATACTGATAGATGCTCCCAGTCGTGCCGGAAATCATCTTGAGCAGCCGCTGTCCGAAGCCGTCGTAGGTGTAGCTGGCCAGCGCTCCGCCCGCCGCATTCACGGCAGAGAGCCGCGCATCCTGGTTATAGCCAAGAGAGGTAATGTATTGCCCTCCTGGCGCCTGTATCCCAGGACTGAGACTGGCGATCCTGCCGTCTGCTG
>PLST01000334.1:0-882 GCA_003164255.1 Acidobacteriaceae bacterium
TCACGCCCAGGGCCGGCGCATCTTAATCTCCCTGATCGCTATCCACGGTCGGTTTTGTAACAAGGGCACGACTTCAGTCGGGCCGAAAGGCCGCAAAACAAGCGTCGGGCTTCAGCCCCTGTTCAGTTCCCACTACTGCACCCGTCTTTTTCCGCACCCTGTTGAGCCCCTGAGGGATTGTCTGGACTGGTTGACTGGCATTTATGCAACCAGCCCTAGAAGACGTGGGCCCTCGCGAGGTTGAAGGCTACGTTGAAGATGCGCTCGGCAATGCTGCGCCGCTTTCCGAAGATGCGGGCCTGCCCTGATTCACCGATGAGCGGATCTCCGGCCGAGGGGGGCAGAGTGATGTGGCTCGTGTAGAACAGCGGCAGCACGATGCCTTGATAATCCTGTTTGGCGATCAGGCCCTTCGGCAGGGTTACTGGGTCACCGCCAGGCGGCGGCAGTGTCATGCGGACGATGGAGAAGTGACCGGGCAGGGCAAGGGCAACTTCCGCCTGGGGCGGAATGTGATCGAGCGCCGACACAGGGATGTAGATTCTTGCGGTGCGCGGTCCGGCATCGGAAAGTTCAAGCAGCGGTTGACCGGAACTGACATCCTGGTCGATAAGTGCGCCGGGGTTTTCGGTGAGAACGGTGCCGTCAGACGGCGCGGCAACCATCAGCGAGGATTGTGCTTCGCGAGCCAGGCTGGTTGAACGCAACGAAGCGTTCTGCTGCGCAGCGCCTGCGCCAATGCTCTGGCCTTGCATCTCGGCAGTTACGGTCTGGTAGCGCGCATCGCCTGATTGCACCTGGGCTCTGGAATTCATGGCCGCCGTTATAAGGCTGGTCATGCGGAGCAGCTGCTGACCCGCGCGCACTTGGTCGCCCTGCCGG